>JAAUQA010000030.1 GCA_012032855.1 Candidatus Competibacteraceae bacterium | reverse complement strand
TGCGCAAGCGTATGCTTACCGGCTGTCCGGCAGAGGCTGACGGCAAATTCATCCCTGCGTTTGCCAGTGATCGACCTCCGCAGACTCGCACCGTTGCCAAATCAGGGTGGCGTCACCGCCAGATAAGTGCTTTGCGGACAATGAGCCAACCAATTGCCATCGGCGAGTTGACCGATGATTTGCAAATAACGGTCTTTCCCGCGACTGTCGGTGAAACTCAGGCGATCATCCGGAGCCAGCTGTTCATGTAGTTCTTGTGCGATAGCTAGCCAGGTATCGGCGTCTTCGGGCAGAACTACGTCAGTCTGGGAATCAGCGACCAGCATCACTCGGGCCGGGCTGATGATCCGCCCGTACACATCCCGCTTGACCCGCAACCGCTTGACAGCGGGTAAGGTCGCCAGCGGCCCGGTACGAATCTTATGACCAGCGAGATCCATCAGAATTTTGCAGTTCAGTCGGGTTTCCTCCTCGGCCCGCCGCACGTTGTTGATCATGGCATGCCAAGCGGTCGGCCCATCATGTGCGCAATTGATGCGCGCGCAATCCATGCCTTCCATCATCAGGGCACGGATGAGTTCATAATCCCATGCCGCTTCGCTGGGTAGCGTGACCATGATATATGCAGGGCGGGTCCTGGGGTGCGGCCAAACAGTTCGGAGGTTCGCTGACGCAGTAGTAACGAACCACCGGAAAGCTGTTGGTTGGGTATGGGAGGCGTCGGATCATCGTCACAAGAAGTTGCGTAGCTCAGCAATTCGATGACACGGTCCAGAGTAGTCAGCACTTGGGGTTCTATATGCCCTAGCGACGAAAGACCGGCTTGCACAAGTCGGTCCTGTAAAGGACGCATGTCACGTTGGCGCAAAGCCAGGTAATGAGCGAGATTACGGGCGCTGTGACTAAAATGGCCACGTGGATAATAGGTCTGAAAGGGCGTTAGGCGCCGAACGGCATCACGCACCACATCCTCACGCAGTTTGAGCACATCGGCCAATAGGTCTTTGTACGTTTCAAGTCGGAAATCATCGTTGGTTTGCGTTTTCATGGAGTGATACTTATCCGGTTAATGTTGCAGATTGATGACAGAAGACGCGACAAACGCGGGAAAATGGCAAAATGAGCTATTTTTCCGTAACTCAATGAGAGTGTATCCAGCGGAGGAAACCCAACACTATGGCACAAGCATTAGTGGTGCTCTCCGGAGGCCAGGATTCAACAACTTGTCTGTACTGGGCTATTGCCCGGTTCGGGTCGGCGCAAATCGACACCTTGACCTTTGATTACGGCCAGCGCCATCGCATCGAACTGGACTGCGCACGGCAAGTGGCGGATTTGGCCGGGGTGCCCAACACAGTATTACCGATCAATACGTTTGCTGCGCTGGCCGGCAACGCATTGACCGATCCCGCCGTGATGGTAAAAAGCGAACCGGACCCCGCCACCCAATTGCCGAACACCTTTGTGCCGGGGCGTAACCTTATTTTCCTAACCTTTGCAGCGGCTTACGCTTATCAGAAAAATATTCATCACCTGATCGCCGGTATGGCTCAGACCGACTATAGCGGTTACCCGGATTGCCGAGAAGCGACCTTGAAAACGCTGGAACAAGCCATTCGCCTGGGGATGGAATTTGAACTGACCCTGCACACTCCGCTGATGTTCAAATCCAAGCGTGAAACGGTCGAACTGGCCCAATCCGTGGGTGCCTTAGCTGCATTAGCTTATTCGCATACCTGTTACGAAGGGTATCAACCCCCCTGTGGGCAATGCGCCGCATGTGTGCTGCGCGCCAAGGGCTTTGCCGAGGCTGGCCTGCCCGATCCGTTGCTGGCGCGATTCAACGGATAGCTACGGTGCCAGCAGATTAACGCGGAGTGCGCGTGTTGATATTTTTCTCTTTACTCGGTCGTCTCTTGTAAGGGATTCTCTGGCTGGGGGGCCACGATCAATGACTCCGGTTTGATTTTCCGGCGGGGCCAGGCTTTGAGTACTGCTTGCACGACAGTGGCCAGGGGGATCGCGAAGAATACTCCCCAAAACCCCCAGAGGCCGCCGAATACCAATACCGCAACAATAATTGCGACCGGGTGTAAATCCACCACTTCCGAGAACAACAACGGCACCAGCACATTGCCATCTAAGGTCTGAATCACCAGGTAAGCGATGATCAACCACATGAATTCCGGACCCCAACCCCATTGGAAAAAGCCGACCAAGGCCACCGGGATAGTGACCACAACAGCACCGATGTAAGGCACAATGACCGACAAGCCGACCATCAATCCCAGCAACATGGCGAACTGCAGGTTCATATAGGCGAATGCGACCACGCTGGCGCCCCAAACAATGATAATTTCCCAGAACTTGCCGCGCACGTAATTGCCCATCTGTAAGTCTACTTCTTGCCAAACCTGCTGAGTCAGCGTGAAATCGGCGGGTAGAAAATCGCGAAACCAGACCAGAATGCGTACTTTGTCCTTTAAGAAGAAAAAGACCAGCAGCGGGACCAGAATCAGATAAATGATGATGGTGATCACGCCGACAACCGAAGCTAACGACCACGACAATATTTTTTGGGTCAACCCGGTAATTTCCGTTCTCAGCGTATTGGTCAGCTCTAGTACTTGCGCTTCAGTGGTGATATTGGGGTAGGTTTGCGGCAAACTCTCCAGCAAGGCATAGCCTTTATCCAACATGATGGGAAATTGCTGCACCAATTGAATCAACTGACGTGACAGCAACGGCATCAAACCAATCAACAGAAAGAGCACGAAAGCGCTGAACAGCGTAAACACCACCAATACGGCAAACAGCCTGGGCAATCCCATGCGTTGCAGAAACAGAACTAAACCTTCCAGCAGGTAGGCGATCACCATGCCGGCCAATACCGGCGTCAGCATCTTGCCCATCAGCAGCACGACGGTGGTGGTTGCCACGAGCAGCGTCAACAGAATGACGGTTTGGGGATCGGTCAAAGTATGCCGGAACCAATCGCTAATGATCTTCATAGAATCAGTGAGTTTTACTTGCGCTTAAGAGACGGGTGTGATGATAGTCACAAAATTGATGGTGCTATGCTTGATGCAAGAAAGCGGTTAACTGAGAACGTATAAATGATAGCATTGAATTTATCGCTGTCGGGGATTCTGAGTATGCTAGGGCTGGTTTCTGCAATGGCTGCCGAGATCGCAGTAGGGACCTTTGCTGCGGGAAACCTGGATGAATGGCAGCCTAAGGTGTTTGCCGGCGAAACGCACTATCGACTGGTTATGGATGTTAACCGTCAGGTATTGCGCGCGGATAGCCAAGGGACAGCCTCGGGCCTGTATCGGGAAATACCTATCGCCTTGGAGCGAACCCCTTACCTCAATTGGTCTTGGCGGGTGGCTGATGTGCTCAGCAACGTGGACGAACGCAGCAAGTCCGGTGACGACTATCCGGCGCGAGTTTATGTGGTCGCTTCCGACGAGAAGTTCTTTTGGCGTACTCGCGCACTGGTCTATGTCTGGTCCAATAATCAACCTGTCGGCACCAGCTGGGATAATGCGTATACCGCCAACGCCAAGGTTATTGCCATACGTTCGGGTAAACCGCCCCTAGACATCTGGTTCGAGGAGAAACGTAATGTCGCTGCGGATTTTCAACACCTGTTCGGTGTCGATATAGACCACATTGATGCGGTAGCTATCATGACTGACACTGACAACAGTGGACAGCAAGCCACCGCTTGGTATGGGGATCTCTATTTCTCGGCACACTGAACATGACACCTGCCGATCTCACCAGGGCGTCATCAAAAACCGCAGGGAGTGTCAGGCGCAATCGGGAACCATAACCTGCCGCATTGTTTTGCAAAGCCCAATGAGTTCTACAGTCAAGCGGGGCGGGGTAATGCCGCAAGCAACCAATATTTTACGGATCGGCTATCAGCTGCAAGAATACGCCATAGACGCCATCTTGGGCGCCGGCGGGTTCGGGGTGACTTACAAAGCCCGGGATACCCATCTCAACACCTGGGTTGCCATCAAAGAATACTTCCCTGTCGATTGGTCTCATCGCGGCTCCGACGGGATCAGCGTTCACCCCAATACGCAAGGCCAACGGCTCAAATCGGAAACCGGCATTGCCGATTATCAATGGGGCTTGGAACGTTTTCTTGACGAAGCCCAGGCGCTGGCGGCGATAAAACACCCTCACGTGGTACGTATCCACCGTTACTTTCGTGCCAACGGCACCGCTTACATCGTGATGGAATACGAAGATGGTTTGCCGCTAAGTGCTTTATTAGCTACTCAGGAGACCCTACCTGAGGCTGGGTTACAACGACTGCTGCGAACTGTTCTACCGGCTTTGCGGGCGGTACACGAGCGGGGCTATCTGCATCGGGATATCAAACCCGGCAACCTGTATTTGCGTACCCGAGACCAGTGTATGATGTTGATTGATTTCGGTGCAGCACGGGAGATGCTGAATCGGCACAGTAGAAGCATTACCAGCATCGTCACTCCCGGTTATTCGCCACCGGAACAGTATGTCGTCCGGCAAGACTATGCCTACGGTCCGTGGACCGATTTGTACGCCTTGGGTGCCGTCCTATACCGCTGCATCAGTGGTTCTACCCCATTGGCCGCTGCCGAGCGCCTGTTGGGTGAAACATTGCGGCCTGCCATTATCGTTGGGGCAGGATTCTATAGTCCGGAATTGCTCGCCGCAGTAGATCGCACATTGGTGCTGCGCCCTGAGGGTCGGTACCAAAGTGTCGCTGAGTTAGAAGCTGCGCTACACCATCACGCCCCATATGCCGATCCGATTACCTCCACCACCGAGGTGATGGGGATGCCACCACACTCAAACTTAATGCCCCCGTTGCGATAACACCGCTGCCAACCAACGCCATGCCGAAGCCAAAAAGCCGCTTGATTTGGCCGGCTGCGGCGCTGGGTTTGCTGTTAGCGATTAGTTTCATCGGCTACAGCTTAACGAGGCCACCGGGAACCGAGGCAAGCAAACCACCGCGTTACCAGTTTTACGAAGGGCTGAAAGCTGAGCAGGATAATCGAACAGATCTCGCCGAAACAGAGCCACTTCCAGTAACGTTGATAGCGCAGCCGCTGCCTGTCCCCGAAATGACGGCCATTGAACCAACTGAGGAGTACTCGATTGAGGATATCGGTGAAGCTGCGCAAGCGCCCGATGAATTGGCGAAGACTGATGAAACCGAATCAGCAGCACAGGCGGATAGTGTTGAAGAAATCACTAGTTTGTTAGCGGCGGCGCAAGAAAGCCTGGCCGCTTATCGGTTGACGACGCCCCGTAAGGAGAGCGCGTTTCACTACTATCAACGGGTCCTTGCGCTTGATCCGGACAATCCCGATGCTCGGCAAGGACTGGCTCAGATCGCCACGCGTTATGTACAGCTGACGCGACGGGCTATCAGGAGCTACGACTACAGCAAAGCACGGCGTTACGCCACTGCCGGACTGACCGTCGCTCCGGAGCATCCGGAATTGCTGAACTTGCAGGCACAAGCTCGCACCGCGCCGCGCCCTGCGGTGCGAAACGATTCCGCCTCCAGTGAATCCGGATTGTTAGGCGGGTTGCGGGATATCTTGTCGGGCAATGCACGAGCACCTGCACAACAGCCCGGTTTTAATGACAAATAACCGCATGTTATGGTTTGATGCGTGTCTCGCAGGCTCTCGGCTTATCCCAAACAAGTACACATGACAAAACATACCCGTAAAATTCTGGTTACCAGCGCCTTACCTTATGCCAACGGTCCCATTCATCTGGGCCATCTGGTGGAATACATTCAAACCGACATTTGGGTTCGCTTTCAAAAATTGCGTGGCCATCAGTGCTGGTATGTGTGCGCCGACGATGCTCACGGCACCCCCATCATGCTGCGCGCTCAGCAAGATGGAGTAACCCCGGAGCAACTCATTACCCGCATCGGGGCTGAACACCGGGCTGATTTCGGTGATTTTCTCATCGACTTCGATAACTATTACTCGACCCATTCACCGGAAAACCGTTATTTTGCCGAACTGATCTATCAGCGCCTGCAGGAAGGTGGACATATTGTACAGCGGGTCATCACCCAAGCGTATGACCCGGTGGAAAACATGTTTCTGCCCGACCGGTTCATTAAAGGGGACTGCCCGCGTTGCGGAACGCCGGACCAATACGGCGACAGCTGTGAAAATTGCGGTTCGACCTATTCGCCTACGGACTTGAAAAACCCACGCTCCGCGTTATCGGGTGCGACACCGGTCTTGAAAGAATCCCGGCATTATTTTTTCAAACTGGCCAATTTTGAGGACATGCTGAAAAGCTGGGTCAGCGGCGGTCACGTCCAGGAACAGATGGCTAATAAGCTGACTGAATGGTTTGAGGCTGGCTTACAGGAATGGGATATCTCCCGCGATTCGCCCTATTGGGGATTCGAGATTCCGGATGCTCCCGGAAAATATTTTTATGTCTGGTTGGATGCCCCCATCGGCTATATGGCTAGTTTCAAGAATCTCTGCGAGCGGATAGGGTTGGAGTTCGATGAATTCTGGCGCCATCACAGCGAGGCGGAGCTGTATCACTTCATCGGCAAGGACATTGCCTATTTTCATACCTTGTTCTGGCCCGCCATGTTGGAAGGCGCGGGCTTTCGCAAACCGACGGCAGTGTTCTGCCACGGTTTTCTTACCGTGGACGGCCAAAAGATGTCCAAATCCCGCGGTACTTTCATCAAAGCGCGCACTTATCTTGAGCATCTGCGCCCGGAATATCTGCGCTACTACTTTGCCACCAAACTCAATGACCGTATCGACGACCTGGATCTGAATCTGGAGGATTTCCAGCAGCGGGTGAACAGCGACCTAGTCGGTAAATTGGTCAATATCGCCAGCCGTTGCGCCGGGTTTATCAGCAAGCGGTTTGCCGGACAACTCAGCGATGTATTGGCTGAATCCGCCCTGTATGGCGATTTCGTGACGGCGGCGGAAGCCATTGCTGAAGCCTATGAGCGGCGCGACTTCAATCGCGCCATGCGTGACATCATGGCCTTGGCGGACCGCGCTAATCAGTACATTGATGAAAAGAAACCCTGGCTGCTGGCCAAACAAGCCGATCAAGAGCTGCAAGTACAAGCCGTGTGCAGCATGGGCCTCAATTTATTCCGGTTGCTGATGCTGTACCTAAAGCCGGTTTTACCGCGGATGGCTGCGGATGCCGAGGCATTTTTGCAAATCCCACCGTTGACCTGGGAAACCCTGCATCAGCCGTTGATCGGGCATACCATCGCTTCCTTCAAACCGCTCATGCAGCGACTGGAAAGCACCCAGTTAGAGGCGCTATTAGCGGCGTCCAAAGAGAATTT
Organism: Candidatus Competibacteraceae bacterium; assembly: GCA_012032855.1. The sequence continues at coordinate 6,445 of JAAUQA010000030.1, read as the reverse complement.
AGCGCCAATTGCTACGCAACCCAGCGGGCCACTAACCGAGCAACCCATCGCCCCACAAATTGCCATTGATGATTTCACCAAGGTGGACCTACGAGTGGCGCGCATCGTCACAGCGGCAGAGGTGCAAGGTGCCGACAAATTGCTGCAACTGACCTTGGATTTGGGCGGAGAAACGCGTAACGTTTTTGCCGGCATCAAAGCAGCATACCCGCCGACGGAATTGGAAGGGCGCTTGACCATCATGGTGGCCAATTTGGCTCCCCGGAAAATGCGTTTTGGCCTCTCCGAGGGGATGGTGCTGGCTGCCGGAGATAAGCAAAGTATCTATTTATTGTCGCCCGATACGGGGGCTGAACCGGGTATGCGAATCAAATAATTAATCACCAGGGAGAATTGTCATGTTCGATCTTGAAAACGTGCGCATCGGTATCATCGGGCTGGGTTACGTCGGATTACCGCTGGCTGTGGAATTCGGCAAGCAATTTCCGACTCTGGGATTCGATATCAACAAGCCCAGGGTGCAGGAGCTACAAGCCGGCATCGACAGCACTTTGGAAGTCGAATCCGATCAACTCGCCCAGGCCGTGCAGTTACGCTACGCCCATGATCCGCAAGAACTGAGCGATTGCAACGTCTACATTGTCACAGTACCCACACCGATTGATGAACACAAACGGCCCGATTTCCGGCCCCTGATCGCTGCCAGTGAAATCGTCGGCAAGTTGCTCAAAGCAGAAGATGTGGTGATTTATGAATCCACCGTCTATCCAGGGGCAACCGAAGAAGTGTGTGTGCCGATTCTGGAACGGGACTCAGGGCTGCGTTACAACACCGATTTTTATGCCGGATACAGTCCGGAGCGGATCAATCCGGGCGATAAAGCCCATCGGGTGGCCGATATTCGCAAAGTTACCGCCGGGTCCACACCCGAGGTCGCGGCCCGCATCGACGCGTTGTACAGCCGGGTCATTACTGCGGGCACGTTCAGTGCGTCGAGCATTCGGGTTGCGGAAGCGGCCAAGGTGATAGAAAACACGCAACGTGACGTGAACATCGCCCTCATCAACGAGCTGGCGTTGCTGTTTCACCGTCTGGACATCGACACCGAGGAAGTGCTGGCGGCCGCCGGCACCAAATGGAATTTTCTGCCGTTTCGCCCTGGTTTAGTGGGCGGGCATTGCATCGGTGTCGATCCGTATTATTTAACTGATAAAGCTCAGGCGGTTGGCTATCACCCTGAGATGATTCTGGCGGGACGGCGCATCAACGACGGAATGGGGGCCTACGTGGCTGAGCGGGTGGTGAAATTGATGACCCGTCGGCGTATTCCGGTGGTAGATGCCCGTATCCTGATCTTGGGCTTGACCTTCAAAGAAAACTGCCCGGATCTGCGCAATACTCGGGTTATCGACATCATTGAGGAATTCCGCAGCTATCATGCCCAGGTGGATGTGTTCGACCCGTGGGCGAACCCCCAGGAAGCGCAGCACGAATACGGCATCGAACTGATTGAGCAACCGCAAGCCGGTAGGTACGACGCGCTGATTATCGCCGTCGCCCATCAGCAGTTTCAAGAGTTGGGTACTGAACGGATTCGAGCGTTCGGCAAACCCGGGGCGATTTTGTTCGACGTAAAATATCTCTTTCCAGCCAGCGTTGTTGATGGCCGACTGTGATGAAAATCTTGGTTACCGGAAGTGCGGGGTTTATCGGTTCAGCTCTGTCGCTGCGGTTGCTGGAGCGAGGCGATGAAGTCATCGGTCTGGATAACCTGAATGAGTATTACGACGTCAACTTGAAATTGGCGCGATTGGCTCGGACGCAAGCCTATCCCCGGTTCACCGAGGTTCGGGCCGATCTGGCCGATCGCGCTGCCGTTGAATCGCTGTTCTCGACCCACCGTCCCCAACGGGTAGTGAATCTGGCAGCCCAGGCCGGCGTGCGGTATTCTCTGGAAAACCCGCACGTCTACGTGGACAGCAATCTAGTCGGCTTTCTCAACATACTGGAAGGTTGTCGCCACCACCAAGTGGAAAGCCTGGTCTATGCGTCTACCAGTTCCGTGTACGGAGCGAATACCCGGTTACCGTTTTCGGTACACGATAACGTCGATCATCCGCTGAGCCTATATGCCGCAACTAAAAAGGCCAACGAATTGATGGCCCACACTTACAGCCATCTGTACGGTTTGCCGGTGGCGGGACTACGCTTTTTCACCGTGTATGGTCCTTGGGGACGGCCTGACATGGCTCTGTTTCTATTTACCCGCAATATTCTGGCGGGGCAGCCCATCAATGTGTTCAACTACGGCCATCACCGGCGGGATTTTACCTATATCGACGATATCGTCGAGGGCATCCTGCGGGTATTGGATAAAGTCCCGACGCCCAATCCGGACTGGTCGAGCGACTTCCCCGATCCGGCCACCAGCCAGGCCCCCTATCGGTTGTACAATATCGGCAACCATCAGCCCGTGGAGCTACTGCATTACATCGAAGTGTTGGAAAACTGTTTAGGCCGCAAGGCACAGATGAAACTGCTCCCTCTACAACCCGGCGATGTGCCCGATACTCACGCCGATGTAAACGCTTTGGTCAACGATGTCGGCTATCAGCCCAACACCAGCGTCGAGGAAGGCATTGCACGCTTCGTCGCCTGGTATCAAGACTATTATCGCGACTGATCCCGTTGGGTTCATCATTCACTCTGATGGCTGCGTTTTGAAGGTTTGCCCGGTCACGCCCTGGCTATCCGGTCCCATGAGATACAAATAGGGGTCCAAAATGGACTCAGGATCGGCCCATTCGTCGGGATTACCCGCCGGATACGCTTGCAGGCGCAATTGACTGCGGACTTTGCCAGGATCAATGCTGTTGACCCGTACAGTGGTGTTCGCTTCCAATTCACTGGCCAAGATTTTCATCAAGGTCTGTGATCCGCCTTTAGCCACTCCATAAGCGCCCCAATAAGCCCGGCCTTGCTCGCTAACGGCATCGGTGGTGAAGATCACCGATGCGTCCGGCGCGTGTTTCAATACCTCAAGCAGCGCCTGCGTTAATAGAAAAGGGGCGTTCAAATTGACCTGCAGAACCCGATACCATTGCTCGACGTCGTAATGAATCAACGGAGTCAGCCCGCCCAGAATGGCGGCATTGTGTAGTAACCCGTCAAGACGACCGAATTCGCTGCCCACCACTTCGGCCAAATCGGCATAGTCCTTAGGCGAGGCGCCTTCCAGATTCATCGGATAAATCGCCGCTTGCGGATGGCCGGCTTGTTCGATGTCATCGTAAACTTGTTCCAGTTTACGGGTAGTGCGACCCAACAGAATCACAGTTGCACCGTGAGCGGCAAAGCGCCGGGCGGCAGCGCGACCTATGCCAGCACCGGCACCGGTCACCAGGATGACGCGGTCTTTGAGTAATTCAGATGTGGGCGGGTAATGCTTCATAGAATGACCTTATTAGCAGGCTTGACACCAAACTGACCATTTGCGTCCTCCGGCACATAAAACCGTCCTTGTCGGTCAGCAGGATGCACAGCATGTTGAATGCATAGCAACCGAAACGACAGCCTCCGTTGATGAACAACCGATAATTCACTGCGCTCTAACGGCTAATCACTTACCGCGCGGCCAACATTTGACACTGCAACGCGGGCAACGATAACCAACAGGAGTAAAAATCGGCTCCTCTTAGAACTGTTGAGTATCAATAGTATTCTTCAAGAGACATAGTGTTGTGTTATATATCAAAACGTATCATACTCGCGATCAATGTATCCGATTTGTCACCTTTTTATCACCCACTGGAAATCTTTAAACGGCACGAAGCTTGCTTAATTATCGGTGGGGCTGGTTAAGTCCCAACGTCCATAATGCAGAGGTGTAGTCATGATGACCAACCGCGAAATCGATTTGTTACCCCAGGGTGATCGGGCTGTAACCCAGGCTTCCCACGATTACTATCGTGCCCTGTTGGTCGGTGTGCCTACCGGCGAACGGCAGCGGTTGCGGCGGGCTTGGCTGCACGAAATGCAACGGCGTTGGCCGGATACATCGGTGGGTTCACTAGCGGAAGCCACACAGCCTTGTTAAGTTCGATAAGCACTGTGATGCACCCGAACCGAACGTTCCGGTTAAGGTGAACGTCCCTCCAATTGCCGCAGCAATTCTCGCTCGCCGGCACGAAATTCAGTCTGTCTAATCGTCGACATCGATTTAGAATCCATATCGACAGCTTCCGCCGTTTGATCTTCAGGCGCTCGGTCGCCGTAATGAATCTGTCCTTGTTCGTCTTCCCAGGTATACACTTGTTCCACGGGTTTAACCGCGACCGGTTTAGCGTTTAAAGTCACCGGGCTGACCTCGGTTTCTGTGGGCGGTTTATCCCCATAGTGCACTTGTCCCTGTTCATCTTGCCATCGATAAAACGCCGTCGTCCTGGGCGATCACCGGCACACCGGCGATGGCCAAGAGCAGTAGTGATAATAATACTTTCATGAGATTCTCCGGGTAATCGCTGCGACAACGCTAACGTTGTTGCCCACCTGTCATAAGCTTTGATCAACCGATCAGCGACTCGTTGCAATATGCAACCAATATCATCAATAGCACCATGAGCCACAGCGGATTGCATGAGATTTTAACCCTGCTCGCCTTATCCGTGCTGATTGTCGCGGCATTGCGTAGGGTCAACCTGCCGCCCATTCTCGGCTATTTGTTTGTGGGTGTCATCGTCGGCCCACAGGCGTTGGGTTGGTTGGAAGACAGTGAAACCACCCGTTTCCTGGGGGAAATCGGTGTCGTATTGCTGCTGTTTACCCTGGGCTTGGAGTTCTCCATTGCACAGTTTTTGGTCATGCGTAAAACCTTGTTGGGCTTGGGCGGTGCACAGGTTGTCGGGGGAACTTTGGCAGGCGGCCTGATCGCCTGGGCTTCCGGGGTGCCCGGTCCGGCCGCGTTGATCATGGGCGGCGCGCTGGCGATGTCGTCTACCGCGATTGTCGTCAAGCAACTGACCGAGCAGTTGGAATTGCAATCGTCACACGGCCGTCTGGCGCTTGGCATACTACTGTTTCAAGATCTGGCGGCGGTTCCTTTTCTGGTAATGATTCCTATCTTGGCCAGCGGTAATCCTCAGGCGATCGGTTTGCCGCTGCTTATCGCGCTGCTCAAGGGCATGGCGGCCTTCGCCGTCATGCTGGCGTTGGGGCGCTGGCTGTTAAGGCCGCTATTCCATCAGGTGGCGGCGTCTCGTTCGGCAGAATTGTTCACGTTACTGGTGTTATTGGTGTCGTTAACTGCGGCATCAGTGACCTATGGATTAGGTCTGTCGCTTGCTCTGGGTGCGTTTATCGCCGGTATGATGCTGAGCGAAACCGAGTACCGTCATCAAATCGAAACCGATATTCGCCCCTTCCGGGACGTGCTGCTGGGATTGTTTTTTATCGTGGTGGGGATGCAGCTGGATGTCACCTTATTGCCTTCGATCGGGCTCTGGGTTGTCCTGTTAACGTTTGGACTGATCGTGGGTAAGGGGTTGTATATCGTTCTACTCACGCGCGTTGCGGGCTACGATCCGACCGTAGCCTTACGCACCGGCACGGTATTGGCGCAGGGCGGTGAATTCGGTTTCGCACTATTAGCGCTGGGTTTACACCAAGGCTTGTTCGACGCCACTCAGAGTCAACCAATCTTGGCCTCAATTATCGTATCCATGACGCTGGCACCACTGTTGATTCGTTATAACGAGCCACTAGCCAGAACCTTATTCACGAATGTCAAAGGGGGGCCGGCACACCGCGCACAGGAAATCGCTGGTGCCGCCCGCCCATTCAGTAAGCATGTGATTATTTGCGGATTCGGTCGAATCGGTCAGAACATGGCTCGCTTTCTGCGCGATGAAGGTTTCGGTTATGTCGCCCTGGATTTAGAACCGGCGCGGATTAAAGAAGCCTGGGAAGCCGGGGAATGGGTGTTCTACGGCGATGCCACCCACCAGGATATTCTGGCGGCGGCAGGGCTGAATCAAGCGCGGGCGCTCATCATCAGCTTCGACGATACCCGCAGTGCGCTCAAGATATTGCGCAACGCCCGCGCCTTGCGGGATGATTTACCCGTTCTAGTCCGTACCCGGGACGATACCCATTTGGAACAATTGCTTGAAGCGGGCGCCACTGAAGTCGTGCCTGACACCCTGGAAGCCAGTTTGATGATGGGGGTACAGTTATTGTTGCTGTTGGAAGTGCCGGTGGGCAAGGTGGTGCGCCGGATGCGCCGTGTACGCAGTAATCGGTATCAGATGTTGCGGACTTTCTTCCGCCGTACCGAGGGAGAACGACACCGCGAGGCGGCACGCGATCACGAGCGCTTGCGCAGCATCTATCTGCCCGCCGATGCCTTCGCCGTGGGTGTGACATTAGATGCATTGCAATTGGAAGCGCT
>JAAUQA010000357.1 GCA_012032855.1 Candidatus Competibacteraceae bacterium | reverse complement strand
CCAAAGTTTGCGGGCCCGGATCAGCCCCCGGCAAAGCCCGTATGACCCGTTCGCCGCAGCGTCGTAGCTCTCGAATGCGGGCCTCCAGAGTTGGATCGTCCATTGAAGGCGCATAAATTGCTGGCGGAAAGTCCTCGGTCGGCGTACCGGTGGCCAATAGGGTGCGCAGATCAGCGCTGAAACCGGTCGCGGGGCGGGCATGTCCAAAAACCTGAGCGATATTGTCATAACGCCCGCCTTTGGCGATGGCTTGTCCCTGACCGGGCACGTAAGCTGCGAATACCGGACCGGTATGGTAGCGATAACCGCGCAGTTCAGCGAGATCAAAATGGATGGGTAGGGTGGGTAACCGCCGCTGCACCGCTGTGGCGATTTTTTCCAATGTTGCCAAGGCTTCGTGTACGCTATGCTCAGCATCACGTAACACCGCAGCGGCATTAGGCAAAACTTCTGCTCCACCGTTGAGTTCAGCTAAACCGAGCACCATTCCACGCAACGAAGCCGAGACCGAGAAGGTTTGCAATTGCTCGCGGATTTCGGGTAATGCTTTGCGCTGAAGGGCTTCGAACAGCATACTCTCCTGGTCGTCATTGAGTCCTGCCTGACGCACCAACGCACGAAAATGGCAACGTGTCCCAGATCCAGATGGATGTCCGGTACTCCGGCGACAAGCAAGGTTTCCAGCATCAACAGCAACACTTCCACGTCGCTTTGGTAGCCGCCATGACCATACAATTCGGCGCCGATTTGGATGGGACTGCGAGAACCGCCGAACCCATCCCCACGGGTTCGCAGCACAGTGCCCAAATAACAAAACCGGGTCGGCATACTCTGTCGCAACCGAGCATCAATACGAGCGACCTGAGGTGTCATGTCGGCTCGCACGCCCAGCAACCGCCCGCTGACTTGATCGGTTAATTTAAATGTCTGTAAATCCAGATCATTGCCGGTGCCGGTCAGCAACGAATCCAGAAATTCAATAAAGGGGGGAATGACCTGCTCATAACCCCAACTGTCATACAGGTCGAGCAAATCGCGCCGCAAGTGTTCCAGGCGACGAGCGGCAGCGGGTGGAATTTCTTCGATGCCTTCGGGCAACAACCAGCGGTCGTCAATCATACCGTCAGAGAGTCAACCGGCAATCCCACGCACGAGATATAAAACAACCAAGCCAAACGCCATGCTACCCAAACCGGCCAGCCGTAGAATTCGGTCATTGACTTGGTGATTTGCAACAAGGTTTGGCGCACTCCATCAGGTTTCAGGAACGGGAAAATGCCTTCCAATACGAACATCAATCCCACCGCTGCCAACAGGTCATACCACATGCCTGTTACTCAACAAGCCGGAGCGTCCACCGCTCCCGCAGGCCCGCGACGCATGCCGACTGCTGCCGCAGACGTGCAGTACTGATGGTGCTCGGGGCCGTAACCGTCACAGTCATTGCTTACCTTTAGGGTATTTGAAGTATTCAAAGAACTGCGAATCCGGCTCCAGCACCAACACATTGTCTTTACCTGCGAAACTGCTACGGTAGGCGTTTAAGCTACGGTAAAACGCATAGAAGTCGGAGTCCTTGCGGTAGGCATTAGCGTATATTTCAGCGGCTTTAGCATCCCCTTCACCGCGGTTGCGCTCGGCATCCCGATAGGCTTCGGCTAAAATCACGGTACGCTGACGATCAGCATCGGCGCGGGTTCGTTCCGCCGCTTCAGCGCCTCGGGAGCGGAAATCGCGGGCGACCCGTTCCCGTTCGGCGCGCATCCGGCGGAACACCGAGTTATTGACATCCTCCGGCAGATCAATTCGCTTGATCCGCACATCCAATACCTGAATGCCCATGCGTTCAGCCTCGCGGCTGGCGACACTGGAGAGAATATCCATAATTTGCTCACGATCACCGGTGACCACTTCTTGCAGGGTCCGCCTGCTGAATTCGCTACGCAGACTGTCTTTGATGTTTTGGTCCAGACGCAAATTGGCATTGGTCGGGTCCCCTCCGACCACGGTATAAAACTTACCCACGTCGGCGATACGCCATTTTACGAACGAATCGACGATGACATTCTTTTTTCCACCGTCAGAAAGCGTTCCGGTTCGGTATCCAGGGTTTGCACCCGCGCATCGAACTTGCGGATATTGTTGATCAGGGGAAATTTAAAGTGCAACCCCGGTTGATAATTGGCTTGAACGATTTGGCCCAGGCGAAATCGAATGGCCGTTTGGGTGGCGTCAACAGTGAACAGGCAGAAAAACACGATGAAGCCGAGCAAGCCGCCTATCCCGATCCACAGGTTCTTAGACAAGAACCACTTAGATTGCATGTTCATCAGCGGACCTCGCGGCTGCGGTTGGTATCGCGGAAGCGCATTGAGTCGTTGTCCTCGTCTTTCATGGGTGAACGGCTTTGTTCATCGGCAGATGAAGCTTCATCGAAGGTATCGGTACTGCGCTTATCTCCTTGTAGCAGCTTATCGAGCGGGAGATAGAACAAATTGTTGCCGCTCTCGACATCGACCAGCACCTTGCTGCTGGAACCTAAAATCTGTTCCATGGTTTCCAAATATAACCGTTCACGGGTAACGTCGGGGGCTTTCCGGTATTGACCTAGCAGTTGCTCAAAGCGGCTCGCTTCACCCTCAGCCTGAGCAACCACCTGTTCGCGGTAGGCGACCGATTCCTCTAACCGCCGTGCCGCTTGACCGCGCGCTTTTGGAATGATTTTCGTTGGCGTAAGCCTCAGCCTCATTTTTCTGGCGTTGTTCGTCCTCGCGGGCCTTGATGGCATCTGCAAAGGCATCTTGGACTTCTTCAGGCGGTTGAGCATCCTGCAAATTGACATTGGTGATCTGCAAACCAATACCGGGGACCTCAGGTACCCCATAGCTGTCGAGGATTTCTTGGCTCAGCGCCTTGACGTCGGCCACCACATCACTGCGTCCCTCGGTCAGGACAAAATCCATAGTACTTTTACCGATCGTTTCACGGATCGCGCTCTCCACGACTTGGCGAAGCGTAAGCAGCGGGTCGACGACGTTGAACAGGTAGGCGCGGGGGTCGCTGATCTGAAACTGAACGGAAATCCGGATATCGACAATATTCTCGTCTTGGGTCAGCATCAGTGCTTCTTTAGGAACCGGACGTATAGCTGCGGTTTGTCGCCCGCCGGCGCGATAGCCGATTTCTTCAGCACGCAGTTGCTCGACGTCGACGATTTCATGTCGTTCGAAGGGATAGGGCAGGCGCCAATGCGGGCCGGGCATAGTCGTGTCGACATAGCGACCGAAACGCAGCACCACCCCGCGCTTACCTTGATCGACGATATAGATACCGGATAACAACCAGCCAACAATAACGATGGCTATGACGATCCACAGGCCGGTTGAGCTTGAGGATGGACCGCCGAATGGCTTGTTATCGCCGCTACCGCGGCCCTTTTTACCTCCGAACAAGCCACCGAATTTATCGGTTAGCTTGCGAATAATCTCATCCAGATCAGGGGGGCCTTTATCGCGGCCATCCCCACTCCAGGGATCGCGGTTATTACCTCCCGGTTCGTTCCAGGCCATAACTGACTCCAATCGGTAGTGTGCCAAAACCTAAAGCTAGGCAATCGGTGCTGTGGCTGCAAGCTCTGTGTACTTCAGGCCGAAGGCTGTAACCATTCTTCCCGTAGACCTTCTCGCAGGCACAGTTGTTGTAAATTTTTCCGCGAGGTTTGTACTTCAATCAGCCACTCGCCTTCAGGATTGAGGCGTTCAGCAAGCACTGCACCCAAACTGAAAAACCGCGCGCGCAACCGCCCCGCATTGGGCGGCAAACGTACCCAGCTATGAATCACATCGGTGTGCAACTGCTCCGCAATGGCCGCTAACAGTTCATCCAACCCCGCCCCAGTGTGCGCGGATACCCACAGCGCTTGCTCACCCGTTCCAACAGCTGCTGTGGCCTCGCTATCCAACCTATCGATCTTATTGAATACGCGCAAGCGCGGAATAGCCCCTGCGCCGATATCAGTCAGCACCTGCTCGACCTCTTGGGCATATTCCCAATGACGAGGATCGCTCGCATCAATGACATGCAACAACAAGGTGGCTTCGCAGGTTTCCTGTAAGGTCGCGCGAAAAGCAGCGATCAGCGTAGGGGGCAGGTGCTTGATGAATCCAACCGTATCGGCAAGGACCGCTGATTCGCTATAAGGCAAAGCCAGCCGCCGCAAAGTAGGGTCCAGGGTCGCGAACAATTGATCGGCCACATAGACTTCGGCCTGGGTCAGGCGGTTGAATAAGGTGGATTTTCCCGCATTGGGAAAACCAATAATGCCAACATCCGCAATTAATTTCAGTTCTAATTTTAATTCCATTTCACACTGGGTTCACCCGGACCAAATTGGCGTGGCGTTTGATTGGTCGAGCTTTTCCAGTGCACATTGCCTTTGCCACCTTTGCCACCAGCGGCAATGGTCACGCGC
>JAAUQA010000356.1 GCA_012032855.1 Candidatus Competibacteraceae bacterium | reverse complement strand
GCTGCCGGAATTTGTTTAGGACCGGCTCGGCCGGATAAGGGATTAAAGCCCAATGATTCAGAAGGAAAGCAGAATTGACGTTGCTGACAACAGCGGCGCAAAGATCGTGATGATGATCGGCGTGCTCGGCGGGTCGACCGCGCGCGGCAGATTCACGCGGCGCACGGCCGGCGTGGCGATCGCATCGTGTGCGCGGTGAAGAAGTCGCTGCCCAATTCTGATGTGAAGGCGGGCGACAAGGTTCGTGCCGTCATTGTTCGCACGAAATATCCCACGCGGCGCGACGACGGTTCGTATGTTCGTTTCGATTCCAACGCGTGCGTGCTGATCGACGAAACGGGCAATCCCAAGGGAACACGCATCTTCGGCGCGGTGGCGCGCGAGCTGCGTGAAAAGAACTATATGAAAATTGTCTCGCTTGCTTCGGAGGTTGTCTGACCCATGGCACGGCATATACGAAAAGGCGACACCGTCATTGTGACGGCGGGAAATGATCGAGGCGTGACCGGCGAGGTGCTTCGCGTCATGCTTGATGACGATCGCGTGGTCGTGCAGGGCGTCAATGTGCGCACCAAGCATCTCAAGCCCACGCAGCGCAATCCGCAGGGGGGCATGATTCGAAGCGAAATGCCCATTCACATGAGCAATGTGAGCCCGGTGGTGGACGGCATGCCCAGCCGCGTGCGGTTTGAAACCAAGAAAGACGGATCGAAGTCGCGCATTGCTGTCCGCGGCGGCAAGGCGCTTCATCAGTTGCGCGGGGGAAAGAAAAAGTAATTCAGCGCGACGACTTTCGTCGCATTCGGGATAAGATCAATGGCGAAGAACAAAGAACAATCCGAGAAAAAGCAAGAGCCGAAAGCGCCCGAGCCGCGAGTCGCGCCTCGTTTGAAAACGCTTGTCGATGAGACGATTGCTGCCAAGACCATGAAGCAGTTCGGCCTCAAGAACAAGCATGAGCTTCCGCGGTTGAGCAAGATCGTGGTGAACTCCGGCGTCGGCCGTTTCCTTGAGAATCAAAAGCTCAAGCCGGAAATCAAGGACACCGTCATCGAAACATTGACCACGATCACCGGTCAGCGTCCGGTGGTGCGGTTGGCAAAGCGTTCGGTGGCGAACTTCAAGGTTCGCGAAGGCGCGCCGTCGGGAATCATGGTCACATTGCGACGCGATCGCATGTGGCATTTCCTCGATCGTCTTATTCACCTGGCGATCCCGCGCTTCAAGGACTTCCGCGGCATTAAGGCGACCAGTTTCGATCCCGGTGGATCGTATTCCATGGGCATCAGCGAACAGGCCGTGTGGCCGGAAATCAACATCGCGAAGATGACCTTCACGCACGGCATGCACATCACCATCGTGTTCAGAATTCGAATCCGGAGATGAGCAAGTACATTTTGACTGAACTCGGCATGCCGTTTGTGAAATCAGAGGAAGCGGCCGCCGCCTAGTGCCGCTTTCGGCATTGCAATAGTAATTCGCACACAGGACTCAGCACTCAGGACTTAATCCATGGCCAGTAAGCGACACTTTGAAAAGATGAAGCGCACTCCCAAGTTTTCCACGCGGCGCAAGAACCGGTGCCAGATCACCGGGCGCGGGCGCAGCGTGTACCGCAAGTTCGGCGTCAGCCGAATCGTGTTGCGCGAACTGGCGCTGCGGGGAATGGTTCCGGGAATGCGTAAAGCAAGCTGGTAATGGTGAGTGAGATGATTTGCGTCGGCGGTCGAAACCGCTTCACGCTTGTCGGAGATAACGATGGCACTGAATGATTTGACAGCTGATTTGTTGACCCGCATCCGCAACGCGGTGCGTAATAACAGCAAAGTCGTGGCGGCTCTTGATAACAAGATGAACCGCGGCGTGGCGCAGGTTCTCAAGGACGAGGGCTATATTGAAGGTTTTGATACGTATGAGGCCGGCCCGAAGCGGATGCTCAACATCAAGCTTCATTACGGCCCGCGCGGTGAGAAGCTCATCAACTCGATTGAGCGCGTCTCCACGCCCGGCCGCCGTGTCTATCGCCCAGTGGGCGATTTGCCTACGTGAGTACGATTCTGACGATTTATCAGTACGACCTCTGGGCGGAAGATATTGCGGGCAGCCGTTTGACGGTGGGTAACCTGATGAACCCAAACAATAACCACCCCATCTTCCACCCCGTGGCATTCAATTTCCAGTTGGGCCCCGATTGTAAACTCTACGCTTACGCGGATAACACCAATGCCCACCACGTGATTCGTTACCCCGATGAATTGGGCCTGGCCTGCCAGTGGGAGCAGGAGGCCATGCAGCTACCTTTCCCCGTTTTTCGAGATCAGCCTATGTTTCCCAATTTCCGCCTGGGGCCAGCGGGTAAGGAGAGTAGTCCTTGCGCTGCGCCCATTGTCAGCCAGCGGGAAGTAGTGCGTCAGTCGCGCCAGGCGGTGGTGGATATTTACCCCAATCCCGCTCGTGATCATTTGCGGCTATCGCTTCGGTTCAGTAGCCAGTATCCGGCGGGCACCTGGCGGCTGTTCGATGCCCTGGGGCGGCCCGTAAAGACGGCCCAACTCCACAATGGGCAACTGCAAGAACTGACCCTGGGCGATCTGCCAGCGGGTCTTTACTTTTGGCACTTTAGCAGCGGAGCCGAGCTGGTGGACCAAGGGAAATTGGTGGTGGAATGAGAAACGATGTGGTAAAAGGCGGAAGAAATAATTGGTGCTTAATGGCCCTCACCTTCCGCCAATGCTCTTGCCTGGTAGCCTTGCTTTTTTCCTTTTCCGTTGCCGCACAGCACCACTATGATAATGTTTGGATTTTCTCGTCCGTTAACGGAGCAGTAAAAGCAGATTTTTCTTCGGGCTTTCCTACTATTGACACGATTGGCGTGCGCATTAAGTTCGAAGGAGGCTCAGCTACTATTTGCAACGCGGAAGGCAAACTACAGTTTTACACCAATGGCTGCGCGCTTTACAACTATCGCCACGAAAAAATGGTGATGGTGACAGTATCAGCCCTGGGTATTACTACAATGAGTTTTGTAATATTCCAGGCCGGGAGCAGCGAGGCTACCCAGCGTCACCCAGTTCAACGGTAATTGTACCCTGGCCGAAGCGCCCTGAGGAGTATCTGGTACTGCATAAGGCTCGTGATAGGTTGACTGAGCCCTTAAATGGTGAGTTGTTCACCTTCCGCCGCTTTCTATCCACCACGTGGACATGCGGGGCAATGGAGGGCAGGGTCGTGTGCCGAGCAAGGGCGTTTTGATTGATGATCGGCCGGCTGAGGCACCACACTACCTGAACCGCCACGCCAATGGTATTGACTGGTGGGTGGTGAGTCCTCTACGCGACACTAATTTGTACGCAGTTTACCTTCTCGATAGTACGGGCATCGAACTTTACAACATTCAACAAATCGGGATTGAAGACTCGGGATTCAGCCGAGGGGGAGACCAGAGCGTCTTCAGCCCCCAGGGCGACCAATTTTACCGTTACTGTTCCTGCGAAGGAATGCAAATCTTTGATTTCGACCGGGAAACGGGGCAATTCAGTAATTTTCGTTTTGTGGAGTTGCCAATTATCGATCGAACGCCGATGTTCGATAATGCTGGCGGCATCGGTATATCCCCGAGTGGGCGCTTTGCTTACGTGAGCACAATGTTCACAATTTATCAGTATGACTTGTGGGCCGCAGACATTGCCGCGAGCCGCCTGACGGTGGGTATCCTTACCAACCCAGATAACAACCATCCCATTTTTGCACCGAGGGCCATGAATTTCCAACCGGGGCCAGATTGCAAACTTTACGCCTACGCCAGCAACACCGATGCCCACCACGTCATCCACTACCCCGATGAGTTGGGCCTGGCCAGCGGCTGGGAACAGGAGGCGATGCAACTGCCTTTCCCCATTTTTCGGGATCAGCCCGCCTTTCCAAAACTTTCGTTTAGGTCCGCTGGGGAAGGAGGGTAGTCCTTGTGCTGCGCCCATCGTAAGTACCAACGACGTAGTCTCCCTGCAAAGGAATTCCGTGCTGGACGTCTATCCTAATCCGGCGGGGAGCTACGTGCGGCTGGCGCTCAAGCCCCTCAGCGGCTTAAAGGAAGGCACTTGGCGGCTCATCGATGCTTACGGACGGCAGGTAAAGACGGCGGTGCTGAGGAGGGACGAACTGGTCACCCTACCCCGCCAGGGTCTTCCGGCGGGGGTGTATTTCCGGCAGGTCGTTAGCCAGGGTGCGGTGCTGGACCAGGGGAAACTGGTTTGGGAGTGAGCGGCTTGCCAGTTGGCCCTAAGGCACCCAAGTTGACAAGATCGTGATGTGGAAGGAATGGCAAGTTACGCCTTTCCCTCCATTGCTACTTTCCAACGGGCCGAGCACCTGCGGCCGCGCCCACTCACTTTACTTTTTTCTTGATCTCGCGGATCTTGGCCAAAATCGAGGGCGTCATGTCTTTAGGCATCTCGAAGGTGTCGCGGCGGTAAC
>JAAUQA010000029.1 GCA_012032855.1 Candidatus Competibacteraceae bacterium | reverse complement strand
GCCGGCCCATGACGAGCGCGGTATTGCCTGGATCGAGCAGGGCCAGGCGCGTTCGGTCACGACGCAGGATCACGCGTGGAGTCCATTCCCGGCCCTGGGCTCCGAAGCTGACGCCTTCCTTACGGTCACCGGATCCGAGATCTACGCCGTGGATGCGAGCGGACGAGTGCGCGCTGCCCACCGGGAGCCCGACGGCGCCACGCTCTTCGAACTGATCTGCCCTCCCAGGCCCTACGGCCCCCGGAGGTCGTCGGCGACATCCTGTTCCGTGCTGACCCCCCAGCACCTGTTTGCCATCGAGCGCTAGTGTCCTGCGCCGGAAGTTCGTTTACAGAAACGCGCGATGGAAGCCAAGATCTCGTCGGCCGACTTGGTCCATACCAGCGGCTTGGGATCCTGGTTGTTGACCTCGATGTAGAGCCGGATGGCCTCGTTGAGGCGCTGTACGCTCCGGTGGGCCGCGCGTCGAAGGGCCTTCTCTGTGAGGGCGGCGAACCAGCGCTCCACGAGGTTGATCCACGAGGAGTAGGTTGGCGTGAAGTGTAGGTGGAAGCGCGGGTTCTGGACGAGCCAGCGCTTCAGCTGCCGGAGCGCAACCCGGCAAACCACACTGCCCGCAATTAGCGCCCGATAACAGGGATTCAATTTTATCGGCGACGGGATCGGTTTCGACTTTGAGGTAACGAGCGGCCAGACCCAGTAAAAAGCCTAAGGCCAGACCCAGCAGGGTCAAACTGGCAATAGCGGCGAACATAACGAACATAGTGATTTCTCCTTGCCGCTGAACAGGGCTATTCATCAACCCGTCGGCAAACCTGTAAACCCCAAAAAAGCCAGCGACAGCAGGCCCGCCACGATAAAGGCGATAGGCGCACCGCTAAAAGCCGCCGGGACCGAAGCCAAGGCTAGCCGTTCCCGCAGCCCGGCGAACATCACCAGCACCAAGGTAAACCCCATAGCCGAACCAAACCCATACAGCAGGCTATGCAGAAAATCGTTGTCACGTTGGACATTGAGTAGCGCCACGCCGAGCACGGCGCAATTGGTGGTGATCAACGGCAAAAAGATACCTAAGACTTGATACAGCAAGGGACTGGTCTTGCGAATGACCATTTCAGTGAATTGAACCAGTGCCGCAATCACCAGGATGAATGCGAGCAACCGCAGAAAGCCGATCTCCAGCGGCATGAGCACGTAGCGTTCCAACAGCCAGCTGGCGGCGGTCGCTAGCGTGAGTACGAAAGTCGTCGCCAGCCCCATGCTCAACGCGGAATCCAATTTGTTGGATATGCCCATGAAGGGACACAGTCCAAGGAATTTGACCAGTACGACGTTGTTGACCAGCGCTGTTCCTAACAGGATCAGCAAGTATTCGTTCATTAAAGTGCTCGTCGGAATAAGTCTTTGCCAGACTCGCGAAGCAGCTAATATGCCAGCTTCAGTGTTTATCCCAGTCCCTCGGGCCATGCTTAGTCAAATCATGGTTTTGCCGATCTTCAGCGTGCATTTGCTGGTTATTCCCCGGTGCGATTTGTGGTCAATCCTGCATACCATGTCGGGTCATGTGGGTTTTGCTACAGTGCTGTGCCTACAAAACCCAGTGAGTGACCGAGCACCATCTTGTTAAAATAAGGTAGCATTCCACAGTTATGATAATTCGTTGATTACCCACTATGATTCTTATTGATGACATAACGCTTTTTATTCACCGGTTAGCGTCCCCGAACATTTTTTACGATTTATCCGGCAAAGCGTTGCCCTGGCTGGCCGCGACCACCGCGATTCTGTTTGCGCTTGGGTTGATCGGCGGGCTGGCCTTCGCGCCACCCGATTATCAGCAGGGTGAAGGCTTTCGGATCATTTACGTCCATGTCCCGGCAGCTGCCTTGTCAATGGGCGTTTATGTCGCGATGGCGATTAGCGGCGGCATCAGCCTGATTTGGCGGATTAAGGTGGCGGCGATGGTATCGCGCAGTTGCGCCCTGATCGGCGCGGCTTTTACCTTTCTGGCGCTGGCTACCGGTTCACTATGGGGCAAGCCTATGTGGGGCACGTGGTGGGTGTGGGATGCCCGGCTGACCTCGGAATTAATCCTGTTGTTCCTGTATCTTGGCTATATGGCATTGCAAGAGGCTATCGAAAACCGTGATGCAGCGGATCGGGCCTGCGCTGTGCTGGCATTAGTGGGATTGGTCAATATCCCGATTATTCATTACTCCGTCGAGTGGTGGTACACGCTGCATCAAGGCGCAACTATCTTCAAAATGGGCGCGCGTCCATATCGTTCGATATGCTGTGGCCGCTGCTAGTAATGATGTCGGCTTATGCGCTGCTAGCCGCTACTGCTGTCGTAATCGGCACACGCAATGGGGTTCTGGAACGGCGTTTGGAGCAAGTGTCACTGACTTCGCCTGCAAAATCCATCCAGCCTTGATATTGACTACAGAATACCGGTCGGAAAAATAACAATGTGGAGATCACTATGAATGCGGACGAACTGCGAGCGCTCCAGGCTCCTTTGAAACAGCAGTATCAAAATCAACCCGAAGCGGCGCTGATTACTCTAATAGCCCAATCACGCATCGGTGAGGGCATCACCTGCAAGGTCGAAACGGGAAAAGCAATAGTTGAAGCCGGGCTGCATCCGGCTACGGGCGGTGATGGATTGTCCGCTTGCTCTGGCGATATGTTGCTGGAAGCATTAACCGCCTGTGCGGGGGTGACGCTCAAAGCGGTTGCCACTGCAATCGGCGTGGAACTGCGGGATGCCACGATTCGCGCCGAAGGCGATCTCGATTTTCGCGGGACCCTCGGAGTAGCAAAGGACGCTGCGGTAGGATTTAAAGCGATTCGATTACAGTTTATGTTGGATTGCGATGCCGATGATGCACAATTAAATTCGTTGCTGAAATTGACCGAACGCTACTGCGTAGTCTATCAAACCTTGTCCCAAGCGCCGGAACTGTCGGTGACTTACGCTATCGCCAGCGACTAAACCGTCTTAACGTCGGTTAAGGAGATTATCGGTAATGTGTGCCGGCGCTCAACTCACTGCATCCGCTCAGGAAATCGTCCGGACAGCCATGCAAGCCAGTTTGGAGGTTCAGTTGCCGCTTGACTTGCAAGATGCTCAATGGAATCAATTGATCTGGGGTTTTGGCCGTTGGGATTCTAAAACCCGCACCAAGTCCTTTGAGACAACGCCGGCCATTATCGCCACCGAAGCCGGTCCGGAATTGCAGGAACTGGAATTCTCTTTGACCCCGTCCTGGGCGCGCGAGTATCCGCTGCAGGCTTCGACCTACAACGCCCGTTGCAATCGGCCCAAGCAATCCCGCAACAAAGCCCAACCGGTTTCGCAAACAGCGCCGGTTTTTGAATATGTCTATGAATATCCGGCTTACCGATCCGCTTGGTCCTGTGGCCGGTTTTGTCTGGTCCCGCTATCGGCTGGCATTGAGTCGAGCTATGCCGGCACGTTCGATCAACAGCGATTTTCGTTTGCCTTGGCCAACGGCGGCTTGATGTTTTTACTGGGGTTATGGGACGAATGGATTGATCGATCCAGTGGAGAAATTCATCGCGGATTTGCCTTGCTCACCTCGTATCCACAGACCGCGATGCGTGAATACGGTCATCATCGCGAAGTCGTCGCGGTGGATCACACGATTTGGGCTAAGCTACTGAACGGCCAGCGGAAAACAGCGGCGGATTATCAGTTGATCATCCATAACCGACTCAATCCGAATTATCAGGCCAACCATTACGCGAGCCTTAAAACGCGCAGCGGCCAACCCACCGACGACGATTTTCTCTACCCTCAGGAAGACTTGGCCCTCATGGGGCCGGAGGGTAAGGCTTGGATTGACCAGCGTCGCGCCGCATGCACTCGATAGGATAGATTTATCCCGTGATCAGGCTCGACAATCAGGCGCGTCAGGCATGATCAATCCTCAGAATTACACACATAGCCGCCAAAAATGAATCTTTTATTCGCCGGCGCAAGATAAACCGGCTTTTCAAAGACTTTTGTTTGATCAGGTGCATAGTCCTGATGTCGGAACAGTGGCCAGGGACCCGGTTTTACGCCCGATTCGGCTGCGCGCACCAACTCTACAAAAAGTCCGGTCATAATCTGATTCTTTTCACCGAAGGAAGGCGGCATGTAAACGGTAATAAACTTACCGATGCTTTCTCGGTAAATTCCCGAGGTTTGCTGACAATGGAAAGCCCTATTTTGCACCACCTTGTGCCCTATTTTGACTGACTTCAAATAGGGCAATACGATGTCTACCACTGCTCTTCCGCTCTCAACGGCGGCGGTAATATGGTATTTACGGCACGGGTTTGGGATATCCACTCCGAACCACTCGGCATATATCGTTGTTGGGGGGGCGATATATTTTCCTCGCTCATAATAGATTTCAGAGGACATTTCGGTGATCTCCGGTTTATTAGCTCATCGGTTCACAAAGGGGACCGTCCCAACAACGACATGGGAACCGGGCGCGCCCTGGCGTATTCCCGCCGGACTTTTGAGAGCATCCAAGTCCAGACCAGGTCAGCCCCGGCTTTGTCATTTTGAGGGGTTACTGCGGTCAATCCGTCCGGCAATCCTTCATCAATAAATTGCCCGTCCTTGGGAACAGAGTCCGAATTCCACGGCATGCCGCCGATCGCACCGTGGGTACAAAAGAAGAAGCGCTGCTCATAGCCGGTCTTCGACGAGTTCTCGCGGGCCCAACCGCAGTTGCCGAAGGATTGCCTCGATTGTGCCGCCGGGTCTCTCCGGGCGTGGTAAACCTGCTTGACGTTGCTGCTGACGGTATAGCCATTGACCGGCAATGCCCGATCGACCGCATCGAACAGGAACAGGGCATCGACCGCATAACCGGTTCGTTTCATCCATTGTGCCGCTGCAATAACCGCCGCACCGCCACGGCTATAGCCGGAGAGAAAGACCCGGGCTTTCGGATATTCCATGAGGCCGCCGACCACATGGTTGTAAACTTTAATGGCCTGAAAGAACGTATCGTTGCCGAACACCCGTGGACCGCGATGATAGAAGGTTCGTAAGCCCAAGCTTGTTCGCCGCCGAGCCCTTCGCCGCGACTCAGCCTGTTAACGTAGCTGTCGGCAAATTTCTGGCTATATTTCGAGTTGGACCAGTCTCCGGTCCCGTCAATACCTGCAAAGATAATCATGATTCACCTCTAAACGTATTCACGCTCAGAAAAAGTGCGGGCTGGCGGCGGTTTGCCACCTATTAGGAGATCATGATCAAGGAATATGCCAAGCGCTGTTCGCGGGTCGATTGAACCTGGCTGTGGAGTTATGCAAACCGCGCGGCAAAAGCGTTCTGGAATTGTCGAGATAATGTGTTGGGAGAATCAGCTGGCCGATGTTAGTTGCTGGCCGGCTATTCATTTTGGTCTTCTCAGTATCAATTTGAACGAGCCAAATTGGACTGCCGGATAGAGATATTTTGGGTCACATCAAAACCAATCATCTACAAGCAAAACGAGCATAGCCTGCTGTTTTGATACCGTCAAACTACGGCACAATACGCTATGCTTTTGCGCCCTGCGCGGGTTCAGAAAACCGGTCAAGCCGATATTGAGATAGCCAGTCGCTGTATCAACCAAATTTCTCAAGCGGTGCGATGTGGAAGAAATGACCGAATCCTACTTTTGAGCGTGAGCTTTCTCCACAAGAAGCTGCTTAACAGTTATCGGACTTCAATCGGGTGGGGCGCAACAAACAGACCAATCAACCCGCTTGAGCAAGTTGTTGGAAATCTTCCGCTAGCGTGGCCAAACGCTTCAATAGGTAACTTTTCTGTTGCGGGGTCAGCGTTGCGTCTATATCCAAAATCAGCGCTTTGAAGGCGACGCGATTGTGCTCTAATTTGCGTTGATATTGAGCTGATCGATCAAGGCCGGACAATTGGAAAAATTGGCCCAATGCCGCTTCTAAAGCGCACTGTTCCGACGTGTTTTTAATAGTTCCTCCAGACTCGCTTGCCATTGCCGCCGATACTGAAGGCGATCATCAGCGATTAATTCCATTTCCTCCGACCACAGACTAATCAATTGTTGTTGTTCGGGGGTAAGCTGGTTTAGCCAACGTTTGAATTGTTTGATGGCAAACTTGGCGTATTTACGGCGCAATTCTTGCGGTGGTAGCACGGCATATTCATCATAATATTCCCGGTTTTTTTCCTCCAGGTTTTTGAATAAATCCGCGATTTGATTATCTGAAGTCAAACTAAGCAATTGTGCTGTATCCGGGGTAACCTGCTGCACAAGCGCTTGCCAATACCCTTCCAATAGCGCTTGATGGGCGTTCAACTCGGCCATATCAAGCCCATTCTGCCAATCCAAGCTCAACGTCTGCAGCCAATACGCATAAGTCGGCAATTGCGTGGTGCGATGCCAACGCAGATGATTGCTCAGGCTTTGTTCCAGTAACTGCTGTTGTTCGTCGCTAAGGCTCATGTAGCTTTCCACATGCCAGTGAATGAGCCAGTCGAGTCGACTGTAATAGAATTTGAGGCCGCAGCCGCTGAGCAGCAGCAGGCAAAGGAGCAGCAGTAGAAAACGCTGTAAGGAAAGGGGAACGCGATTGTTCACCGCTTGATGCTGTTGTGTTGAACCAATCTATACGGGTTTAACGGCGGGCCCGCTTCCATAGCGAGCTGAGGAACGACTCGACGGTGCGCTAACCGCCGGTCACGTTCATGTGCCGCATGATGATCGGTTTGGCGCCGAGGTCGAACTCATGCCCTTTGGGCTTGATGTCCATAGACTGGACCAGCGTCTGAGCAAGACGTTCCCTATCGCCTGGGTAGGCGCGCAAGACATGACGTAAATCCACGGAATGCTCTTGTCCCAAACACAGCAAAAGTCGACCTTCCACGGTCACTCGCACCCGATTGCAATCGCCGCAGAAGTTATGACTGTGTGGAGAAATGAAACCGATCCGTGAATCCGTGCCGGGTATCCGGTAATAGCGGGACGGTCCACCGGTAGATTCAGTCGTCGCTATGAGCGTGAACTGTTTGCTGAGTTCCGCGCGAATGGTATCGCTGGAACAGTAAGCTTCGGCCCGGTCATGATCGCCGATGACGCCGAGTGGCATTTCTTCGATGTAGCTGATATCCATACCATTGTCGATGGCGAAACGGGCCAGACTAACGATTTCATCGTCATTACGATTTTTGAGGATAACGGTATTCAGCTTCAGGCGTTTAAAGCCTGCTTGCTTGGCGGCGCGAATACCGCGCAATACGCTGTCCAGATCGCCCACTCTGGTAATGCGGCGAAAGTGTTCGGGGTCCAGGCTATCCAAGCTGATATTGATGCGCTTAACGCCGGCATCTTTGAGCTCTGCAGCCATTTTCTCTAATTGAGAACCGTTGGTGGTTAACACCAGCTCCTTGAGACCGTCTAATTGACCTAACTCTCGGAACAACCAGAGCACGTTCCGACGCACCAGTGGTTCGCCACCGGTAATGCGAATCTTGCGTACCCCTAATTCAGCAAACGCCCGCCCCAGCGTGGCTAATTCTTCTAAAGTGAGGATACGCGCCCGAGGTAAGAACGTCATGTCTTCGCTCATACAGTACACACAGCGAAAATCGCAACGGTCCGTCACTGACAGCCGGACATAATTCACATGCCGACCGAATCGATCCACAAGACGTGGAGACGTAGAACTCGGGGTAGAAGCAGGGAGGCTGGGATCAGAATACACGGTGCTGAGCCATTTCAGGTTAAGTTAACCGGATGGCACCCCGACCGGGTGGGTCCGTTTTGGGTCGGAATCCTTAGGCCCTTGCAGGCCCTTGACTCCTGCTCATCCCCATTCTACTGCTTATAGTACCCAACTGCACAGAGTTGATCGCCGACCATAGTGACATACGCCACCTTATCGACCGGCGTTTCTTCGCCGGGACGCGGCCACATATAAGCCACTTCCACGACTTCGCCTTCTTTGGCATTCGCATACATCTCTTCACCGATCGCTTTGTCATTTTTATCCTTGAGATCTTTCAAGCTCTTGCCCACCAGTTTGGGATGCGCGGTGAAATTACCGTCCGGTCCTCCACAGAACACATATAGGTCACGATCCTTGAAGCCTCCTTCACCACTAACGAACATGGCCAGGGCTGCGCCTTGATCGGCCTGCATGGCTGCAACGGCTTTGTCCAACATCGCCTTAGCTTCATCGGCAGAACCATAATCGCTAGCCCATACCGGATTGATTAGCAGCAGTACCGCTAGAGCCAGGGCTGAACGGAATACATTAACCATACTCTCCTCCTCATTCCATCTGTATACGGATGTTACCGCGTAAGGTGTATTTATCGCGATGAAATCGAGCGTACTGCCCGATCAATCATAGAATAGCTATTCTTTTGTGGTTTTCAATCAAAGGGTTTCAACACCACTAGATCAGCGCCTTGCGATTGCGGTGACCACAGTGAAGATGGGCGGTATGCATACTTCATCAACACCTACGAGCATGGTACAGTTTTGCGCTATTTACAGCGCAAACCCTATAAATCGATTCGACTTTAGGGATATGTTGCGCAAAAATCAAATGGATAGCGCTGAACCTTATGGTCAAAATAAAATAGTTCAGCTATATGATGATCCGATTCAGCTGAGCAAGCTCAACCAGGTAATAGGTACAGGTAATGTACGATTGGCAATTTATCACCGGCGCAGCAATTATTGTTGGTGTGTTCGGTTTCCTGCTGATACATATTGTCAGAAACACCAGAAAGACGTTGGCGCAAAAAGCCAAGCAAGCGCAACAAATGGCTCTGGAACGCGCAGCAGCACAACAGGCGGCCGCCGAAAAAGCGGCACGGGAAAAAGCGATCGCGGACAATATTGCCGGTATCAAGGCTACTGCGGACAAAGCCGCTGCGAGAAGGCAAGCTGCCGAAAGAATCGCTGAGGAACGCGCTGCCGCTGAAAAGGATGCCGTGGATCAGGCTTTAGCCGAGTGGATAAAAGCCGAAGAAGCCGAGGCCCGACAAGCGGCTGCCGCGGAGGCTGAGGATGAACAAAACGAAACGGAAAAATCTGAAAAAAAGCGTATTGTTTTGGATTATGCGTTGCTGGAATGGTACGAGAAAATGCACAAGGAGTTAGAGGGTTCCGGGGAGGAATGGGCAAGACTGCAACCCAAAGAAAAGAAAGATCGTAAGAAGGTCGATGCTGTTAAAGAGCAGGTGTTAACGATCTTGCACCAATTGGAGAAAGAAACCGACGATATGGAATTCATTATCAAGTAAATACAACCGACGTTGATTTTTACCCATTCAAGTCGCTGATACGATTAAAAGATGGAAAAGCGGCGAACTACATAGACACCATACGTTAAGTGATTTGAAACGTAAATTCCGCTATATGGCCTATTCCATAGAAGACGGCTGGGCGCTACATCATGTTTATTCCGGTTGGCTGGAAAAATTACATAACAAACTGTTCGTCTTTGCCAAGCTACTAGGCACAGAACCTGATCAGTCCGAAGATATTCAATCGGTTATTAACCGCGCAGAACAAACGGAGTGGAAAAAATATCTCAAGATGAATATGGAAGTTATTTTTGTCTTAAAGGAAATGCGTGATATCCATCAAATGATCATTAACATGGAGCGCCGCTTAAAGGATTTGGAAGCCGTATGCAGAAAACGCTCCGAGCAAATCATCAAACCCGTTTGGGATCCCAAGGGAAAAGGGTGGCATTAGCCGGATAGTGAATAACGTCAGTTCTTTTCCTGAGTATCCGATATGCGCGTATAAAAATTTTGCAAGCGGCGCTGCGACCGTTCTTCTCGTGTCTCTTCGATATCCATCTCACGCAATGTTTTTTCCACGAATGATAAATGGAGATGAGCGGCTGCACGGGCAGCGTCAGGGTCGCGCTGGAGGATACCATTAAGAATATGACGGTGATGGTCTTGGACGATTTCGTAGTTACCGCTTTGGGTGTGCAACCGTTCCAGTGACCGGCAGATACTACTGCGAAGTAAATTAAACAAGCCTCGCATGATATGCATCAGGGCAATATTGTGAGAAGCATCGGCGATGGCCAGATGGAATTCTGTATCGGCTTCGGCATCGCGCAATGGATCCTGTACCTCATGGTGAATGGTTTCCAAGATGGCTAGGCGGTGTTGCAAAATTTCCCGATCCGCTTCAGTACTGCGAACCGCAGCGAAGTAAGCCGCCACTTCCTCCAGGGCATGACGCAACTCCAAAATATCGTAAGTCGCTTCCGGATGCGTTTTCAACAGATTCACTAATGGGTCGGTCAGGATAGGGCCAACCACATCCGTCACAAAAGTACCACCCCCACGGCGTGCCTGTAACAAGCCTTTAGCTTCCAACTTGAGCAGCGCTTCGCGTAGGGAGGGCCGAGATACGTTAAGTTGTTGTGCCAATTCGCGCTCCGGAGGCAATTTCTCACCGGGTCGCAGTACCCCGTCCATAATCGACTGCTCGATCTGTTGCACGATGGAGTCGGAGATTTTTGGCGGTTTAATACTTTCGAAAGTCATGAACACATTTCCCTTACAGTTATTGGTAATTATACTCCAAAAATGATATCCCTCTGGTTTATATCAAAATAAAAAAGATAGGCGGTTGCTTGACAAGGATCAATGGGCCTTCTAATTTTTTGGTCAGACTATTGTACCGTGCTGAGTTTTTGCCTCACCTTGGTGCAGAGTATGACGATGAAATGCTTTGATTTAGTTCGCGGACATCGGAGCAACCTCATCCAATCAACTAAATCCCACGTCATTGATGATAACAGCAGAAATGAGCAAGCATCCTGAAAAAGTCTATTTTTCGGCACCTGCTTAATTGACATGTGCTACCCCCAAGCCGGATTGGCAGGCATTGAATTGCTACAGCGTCATGGGATCAAGGTTGTTTTCCCACAGGGACAGTCCTGCTGCGGACAACCGGCGCACAATTCCGGGTTTCCCGAAGAAACTAAAGCGGTAGCCCGGCAACAGCTGAAAAGTTTTCCCAAGGACTACCCCATTATCGTTCCTTCAGGCTCCTGTGCGGGCATGTTGAAACATCATTACCCCCGACTGTTCGCCAACCAGCCTGAAGCAGCCGAGGCCCAGCGTTTTGCCGAACGGGTTTATGAACTGACCGAGTTTTTAGTCCGCGTGCTACAGATCAAACTGGAAGATCACGGCAAACCGATCAAAGTCACTTGGCATTCGTCCTGTCATGCGACACGCGAGATGGGGATTATTGAAGATTCAAAATCCCTGTTGCGCCAGTTGCAGAACGTAGAATTAGTCGAGTTGCAGAACGAACACGAATGCTGCGGCTT
Organism: Candidatus Competibacteraceae bacterium; assembly: GCA_012032855.1. The sequence continues at coordinate 2,597 of JAAUQA010000029.1, read as the reverse complement.
CGGCGGCACCTTCTCGGTCAAACAACCGGCCATTTCAGCCGCTATGGTTAAAGACAAAACCGCCGACATCCAACAAACCGGTGCGGCACGGGTGCTATCAGGTGACTGCGGATGCCTGATGAACATCGGTGGCGCCCTGGAATATCAGCAACAATCGATTCCCACCCAGCATATTGCAGAATTCATACTGGAGAGAGTCAATGACTAACGTGGCGACCGTCGATTTCGAAAGCAATGTTGCTAAAGCGCTGAATGACAAGCAGCTACGTACTAATATCAAGAATGCGATGGGTAGCCTGCGTCTCAAGCGCAAGGCTATTTTTCCAGACAAAGCAAACTTTGAACAGTTGCGCACCATCGGTAATTCAATTCGCCGGCGCGCCCTGAGCAAACTACCGGAACTGCTTGAGCAGTTGGAAAAAAAATGCACTGCGAACGGTATTCAAGTGCATTGGGCGGAAACCACCGCCGAGGCCAATCAAATCTTCCTGGATATCATCAAAAAGTCACGACGCAAAGACCGCGATCAAGGGCAAATCGATGGTGTCGGAAGAAATGCACCTCAATCACGCCCTAGAGGAACAGAGTATAGAGGTGATGGAAACCGATCTGGGCGAGTACATCATTCAGCTGGACCATGAAACCCCGTCCCATATCATCGTACCAGCCATCCACAAGAATAAGGATCAGGTCGCCAAACTGTTTCACGAAAAGATTCCCGATACTCCTTATACCGAAGTCGTTGAAGAACTGAACGCCATAGCCCGCAAGACACTGCGGCAAAAGTTCTTCGCCGGCGAGATTGGAATCAGCGGGGTCAACTTCGCGGTCGCGGAAACCGGCACGTTATGCTTGGTGGAAAATGAAGGCAACGGTCGGATGTGTACCACTTCACCTCCCGTGCATGTCGCCGTTATGGGTTTGGAGAAAGTCGTCGAACATCTTGAGGATGTACCGCCGTTGCTAAGGTTGTTGACCGGTTCCGCCACCGGCCAGCTGATCACGACTTATTTCAATATGATCACCTCACCGCGCAAAGCCGGAGAAAAAGACGGGCCCAAAGAGGTCCACCTGGTCATTCTGGATAATGGCCGCTCCAAGATGCTGGCCGATCCCGAGTTGCGCGAAACCCTGCAATGTATCCGCTGCGGCGCCTGTTTGAATCATTGCCCGGTTTATACTCGCTTGGGTGGCCACGCTTACGGTTATGTCTATCCCGGCCCCATCGGTTCAATTCTCACGCCGCAAATGGAGGGCTTGGATCGGGCTGGGTCTATGGCAACCGCTTCCAGTCTGTGTGGGGCCTGCGAGGAAGTCTGCCCAGTCAAAATACCCTTCACCAAGATACTACGGATCTTGCGCGATGAGAGTTACGCAAAGGGTGATTCTCCACATGCGGTCAAGGGGCATGGCTACAAGAAAAATCTGACCGAGAGCTTGACCTGGAAAGGCTGGGCGACCATGAACACCTCACCCGCCTTGAATAGCTTAAGCATGAGGCTGTTGGGCATTTTCGGGGCTTTGTTGCCCAAGCTAGGTCCCTTGAAGCACTGGACCAGCGTCAGAACCAAGCCGAAATTCGCCAGCAAGAGCTTGCATGCGTTAGCCAAAGAACGAGGGCTGAGCGATGAGTAATGCCGCCCGAGAACATATGCTTACTCGACTGCGCAACGCCGTCCGGCAAGGTGATTTCACCGTCCCTGACGCACCCGCCATGCCGGTCCTGGAATGGAGTCACGCGGAGAAAATCGAGCGTTTGAAGGGCCTGATGGAAAATATGCATACGGAAGTGCATGTGGCCAGTCACGCCGAGTGGGTCGATCATCTCAAAGACCTGCTGCGAAAGCGTACTCCTGAGAATTTGCTTTTTGCGCCTGGAACACCATTGGGAGAGACCCTGGAATCAGCCTGGGAAAGCGATTTACCGCAACTGATTCCCTACAGCCAGGAAGTGGAAGATTGCAAAGAGCAACTCTTCTCTGTAGAGGCTGCCATCACTTCGACTCTTGGCGCTATCGCGGAAACCGGTGCGATGATTCTGTGGCCGACCAGCGAAGAACCGCGCTTGATGTCGCTAGTACCGACGATACATATTGCGGTCTTGGAAGCGGACCAAATCTATAACACTTTAGGCGAGGCCATGTCTGTGGGACGTTGGGCGGATAACATGCCCACCAATGCTTTGTTGATTTCCGGGCCTTCCAAAACCGCAGATATCGAGTTGACCCTGACCTTTGGCGTACACGGACCCAAGGAAGTGATCTTGTTTATTCTCGATCAATGACATCCTGCGGCGACCCAACGAAGATGTTCAATTCCAGGTGATGAGTTATCGCTACGTACATTCCTCAGTTCAGTTCGGGATCATACGCTCCTCCATGATCTCGATCACTGTCGATCAGCTCCGGCTAATGGGGTTGATCGACTTTTCTTGCTGCAAGACTTTTCCGAAGTTAGCGTCTAAAGGTATCGAGTCAATATCATTGATCGTGGCCAATATTATCGCTGTTGTATTCGGTAAAATACCCGCGCTATCGACCGTTGCAACTGCAAATGTCGATAGATCTTGAGTGGGTCAATAGTTCCCGCCCACCGTC
>JAAUQA010000028.1 GCA_012032855.1 Candidatus Competibacteraceae bacterium | reverse complement strand
GTACCGGCAAGGGAAGTCGGGTGGGTTTTCGTACCCTGGAGGACGGTCGTAAGGTGCGTTATTTCAAAGCGGATAACGAAGTAGTCGATGTGTAAGGTGCGTTAGCATGGTCAGGTTGCAGCAATATTATCGTGAAACGGTAATGCCGGAGCTCAAGGAGCAATTCGCTTACCGTAATGAAATGCAAATCCCGCGGATTCTCAAAGTCACGCTAAATATGGGCGTTGGCGAGGCGGTCGGGGATAAGAAAATTATGGATAACGCGGTCAGTGACATGACGGCAATTGCTGGCCAAAAACCCGTTGTCACCCGGGCGCGAAAATCAATTGCCGGTTTCAAGATTCGCGACGGTTGGCCGATCGGTTGCATGGTCACGTTACGTCGGGAACGCATGTACGAGTTTCTGGATCGTTTGATCAATATCGCTATCCCGCGTACCCGCGACTTTAGGGGATTTAGCGCCAAATCGTTCGATGGCCGCGGTAATTACAGTTTAGGTGTGCGCGAACAGATCATTTTCCCGGAAATTGATTATGACCGCATCGATACCATCCGCGGCTTAGACATAGCCATTACCACCTCGGCGCGGACTGACGAAGAAGGGCGAGCATTGCTCGCTGCTTTTAATTTTCCCTTCAGGAACTGACAGTAACGCCATGGCAAAAAATCCATCATTCATCGGGAGTTGAAACGAGCGCGGTTGGTCGAGCGAAATGCGGCTAAGCGTGCTGAATTTAAGACGATTATCGCGAATCTTGCACTTTCCTGAAGAGGAACGTCGAGAAGCGCAGCTGAAATTGCAGGAATTACCACGTAACGCCAGCCCGGTGCGTTTGCACAATCGCTGTCGCTTGACGGGACGACCTCGCGGGTATTACCGCAAGTTCGGATTAAGCCGCAACAAGCTACGCGAGGCGGCTATGCGCGGCGATGTTCCGGGTCTACGCAAGGCCAGTTGGTAGGCAATGAACCTTACGAATCTCTGTAGATCCAGACTTGTTGGGCGTTTTTGCCTGACAACACGATCCTGATCAGGAGGCAGTTCTTTTCCCATGAGCATGACCGACCCGATTGCGGATATGTTGACGCGAATACGCAACGCGCAAGCCGCAACAAAAACACAAGTGATAATGCCATCATCGACCGTCAAGGTCGCTATCGCTGAAGTACTGAAACAGGAAGGCTATATCGCCGACTTCAGCGTTGCTGAGGCTGATAATAAACGTAACCTCACCATCCTCCTCCGGTATTACCTGGGGAAACCGGTGATAGCTAAACTTCAGCGCATCAGCCGACCAGGCTTACGGGTATTCAAGGGCAAAAGCGAACTTCCCAAAGTGATGGGGGGACTGGGCGTGGCGATCATCTCTACCTCTCAGGGAGTTGTCAGTGATCGCGCCGCGCGCGCTGCCGGTTATGGCGGCGAAGTGCTTTGTATTGTCGCCTAAGGAGAGGAATTTGCCATGTCTCGTATTGCTAGAAAACCGATCAGCATTCCTGCCGGGGTACAAGTCTCCATCGGTGGTCAACAAGTTGCGATTAAAGGGAAAAAGGGTTCTATGGAGCTGGCCTTGCACCCCCATGTCAGTGTGGTTCAAGAAGGCAGCGAATTGCAGGTCGTGCCGCGCTCTGAAGCTGCAGAGCATCGGGCTATGGCAGGTACTATGCGGGCGTTGGTCAATAATATGGTGATCGGCACTGATCAAGGCTTCGAGCGGCGCTTGCAGTTGGTCGGGGTAGGATATCGCGCGCAGTTGCAGGGTGATATGTTGAATTTGAGCCTCGGATTTTCCCATCCGGTTGAATTCAAGGTACCCACCGGAGTCAGTCTCGAAACGCCCAGCCAAACCGAGATCGTAGTGCGCGGGATCGACAAACAGCAAGTGGGTGAAGTCGCCGCCAAGATACGGGCCTACCGCCCACCGAATCCTTATAAAGGAAAGGGTGTGCGCTACGCCAATGAAACGATCATTCTGAAAGAGGCGAAGAAGAAGTAAGCCATGGATAAGAAAGCAGCACGTTTACGGCGCGGCTTGCGAACCCGGATGAAAATTCGGGAACTGGGTGTCCATCGACTCTGCGTTCATCGCACCCCGCGTCATATTTACGCTCAAGTGATTGCTCCCGATGGCGGGCATGTGGTCGCAACAGCGTCTACGGTACAAAAGGCTGTGCGGGAAGATCTGAGCAGCACCGGCAATGTGGAAGCCGCACGCGCTATTGGAAAAGCGATTGCGGCCAAAACCCTAGAGGCTGGTGTCACCGTGGTTGCGTTTGATCGCTCAGGTTTTAAATATCACGGACGCATCAAGGCGTTAGCAGATGCGGCTCGCGAAGCCGGCTTGCAATTTTAAAGGTTCAGCCGATGGCAACAAATGTCGAAACACAAAGTAGTGACGGTCTCAACGAGAAACTGATCGCGGTCAACCGGGTCGCTAAAGTAGTTAAAGGGGGCCGGCAATTTGGTTTCACCGCGTTGACTGTGGTCGGCGATGGTAATGGTCGAGTCGGAATGGGTTACGGTAAAGCGCGTGAGGTGCCTCTGGCTATTCAAAAAGCAATGGAGAAAGCACGCCGCAACATGATCAGCGTTCCTTTGAAAGGCAGCACGCTGCAATACGCGATGACCGCCCGACACGGCGCAGCCCATGTTCATATTCTGCCGGCTTCCGAGGGTACTGGTATTATTGCCGGCGGTGCGATGCGAGCGGTGTTCGAGGTGGTTGGTGTTCGCGATGTGTTGGCCAAATGTATTGGTTCCCGCAATCCCATCAATGTGGTTCGGGCGACGATTCGCGGCCTGGGCCAAATGCTCTCACCCGATTACATGGCTGCCAAACGGGGCAAGTCCCTGGAAGAAATTTTGTAATCATGACTGCCAAAGTAAAAGTGACGTTGATCAAAAGCTTCAACGGGCGTCTTTCGGCGCATAAGTCTTGTGTTCGTGGTTTGGGATTGCGACGTATGCATCAGAGTGTAATCGTTGCTGATACGCCTGAGAACCGCGGCATGATGAATAAAGTATCCTATCTGCTTAAAGTCGAGGAGGCTTGACCATGCGTCTGAATGACCTCAAGCCGGTTCCGGGGAGCCGACCGTCAGCAAAGCGAGTAGGCCGTGGTATCGGCTCCGGACTCGGCAAGACCTGCGGCCGGGGACATAAAGGTCAACTCTCGCGCGCGGGCGGTTTCAAAGTAGGTTTCGAGGGCGGGCAAATGCCGCTGCAAAGGCGGTTGCCGAAACGCGGCTTCCGTTCGTTAAAACGCAAGGATACTGCCGAGGTACGCCTGCATGAGTTAGCCCGCGTCAATGCCGACGTGATCGATTTGAATGTGCTGATAACCGCCAACATCGTTCCCGCATTCACCAAACGTGTCAAAGTGATCGCATCCGGCACCCTGGAAAAGCGGTCACGTTGAGCAAGGGTTGGCTTTGACCAAAGGCGCTCGTGCTGCTGTAGAAGCAGCGGGCGGCAGTATTCAAGAGTAATCGAGTACGCAATGGCCTCCCCTTTGCCCAATCTTGGGAAGATGACTGAGCTACGCCAACGGTTGCTGTTCCTGTTGGGCGCGTTGGTCGTTTTTCGTATCGGTACGCATATTCCGGTACCCGGCATTGATCCTAATGCGATGGCGCAGTTGTTCGATCAACAACGGGGCACCATTCTGGACATGTTTAACATGTTCTCCGGGGGGGCCTTGAGCCGATTGAGTATTTTTGCTCTCGGCATCATGCCGTACATTTCGGCATCCATCATTATGCAACTCATGTCGGTTGTGGTGCCGACACTGGAGCAGCTCAAAAAGGAAGGCAATTCCGGTCGTCGTAAGATAACTCAGTACACTCGTTATTTAACAGTCGTGCTAGCCACTTTCCAATCGATCGGGGTCAGTATCGCCTTGCAGAACCAGGTCATCGGGGGGGCGTCAGTAGTCATCTCTCCGGGGGTTCCGTTTGTCTTCACGGCAGCAGTCACCTTGGTTACGGGCACCATCTTTTTGATGTGGTTGGGTGAACAAGTCACCGAACGCGGTATTGGTAACGGCATCTCCATGATTATCTTTGCGGGTATCGTGGCGGGTTTACCGAACGCGGTCGGCGGTACTCTAGAGCTGGCTCGTGTCGGGGAACTACATGCCCTGTTGGTGTTGTTCTTACTGGCGCTCGCGTTAGCGGTAACGGCTTTTGTCGTGTTTGTCGAACGCGGCCAGCGGCGAATTACGGTGAACTACGCCAAACGCCAGCAGGGGCGACGCTTATACGCTGCGCAAAGCAGTCATTTACCACTAAAACTGAATATGTCCGGGGTGATTCCGCCGATCTTCGCCTCCAGCTTGATTTTGTTTCCGGCGACTCTGGGCAGTTGGTTCGGCAATGCCCCCGGCATGGAGTGGTTGGCCGACATCAGTTCGACCTTGTCTCCGGGTCAGCCGTTATATGTGGGGATGTATGCCGGCTTGATCATATTTTTCTGTTTTTTCTATACCGCTTTGGTGTTTAACTCCAAAGAGACGGCGGATCAGTTGAAAAAATCAGGCGCTTTCATTCCCGGTATTCGGCCGGGGGTACAAACCGCCAGCTACATCGATAAAGTGCTGACGCGACTGACTATGGTAGGCGCGCTTTACATCACAGCGGTTTGTTTGATGCCGGAGTTTTTGATTCTTTATTGGAATGTCCCTTTCTACTTCGGCGGTACGTCCTTGCTGATCATCGTTGTGGTGGTGATGGATTTCATGGCTCAGGTACAAGCGCACTTAATGTCTCATCAGTATGAAAGTTTGATGAAGAAATCCGGCCTCGGCAAAGGCCAGGGCGGTCCTGGTCTATTACGCTGATACTGCCACGCATCAGTGAGTACACTGTTTACACCCTCAATGGCAGCGCCGTTGATTCAGGAGAATTACCCATGAAAGTACGTGCTTCAGTGACCAAGATTTGTCGTAACTGCAAAGTAATCCGTCGCCGTGGTGTTATTCGAATCATTTGTTCGAATGCTCGCCACAAGCAAAGACAGGGTTAATCTTGCATACAAAATACCCGTAGGATAAACTACCCTATTTTTCGCGCTTAGCAGGAGCTTAATCGATGGCCCGTATCGCAGGCATCAATATTCCCGTCAACAAGCATACAGTAATCGCCATTCAGGCGATCTACGGTATCGGTCCGAGCCGGGCCAAACAAATCTGCGCAACAGCCGCGATTGCTCCGGAGAAAAAGATCAAGGAACTGGATGAAGCCCAACTCGAAACCCTGCGTTTGGAAATCGCTAAATTCAGTGTGGAAGGTGATCTGCGGCGCGAAGTGTCAATGAACATCAAGCGTTTGATGGATTTAGGGTGTTATCGGGGCTTGCGTCATCGGCGTGGTTTGCCTGTGCGTGGACAACGCACTCGCACCAACGCCCGCACGCGTAAGGGTCCTCGACGTGCAATTCGGAAATAACGACTCTCGGAGTTCAGTCTGCGGATAATCCATGGCAAAACCAGCGGCAAAAACACGTAAACGCGTTAAGAAAAACGTTGTGGATGGGATTGCCCATATCCACGCCTCGTTTAATAACACCATTATCACTATCACCGACCGTCAAGGTAATGCCTTGGCTTGGGCGACCTCGGGCGGATCAGGCTTTCGAGGTTCGCGCAAGAGTACGCCGTTCGCGGCCCAGGTTGCTGCCGAGCGAGTTGGCAATGTCGTCAAGGACTTCGGCATGAAGAACTTGGAAGTGAATGTGAAGGGGCCGGGTCCCGGTCGAGAATCGGCGGTACGTGCTCTGAACGCAGCCGGTTTCAAAATCGTCAGTATTGTGGATGTTACCCCGATTCCTCACAACGGCTGTCGTCCACCGAAAAGGCGTCGAGTTTAGGGAGTATTTATTGTGGCAAGATATATTGGTCCGAAATGCAAATTGAGTCGCAGGGAAGGCACTGATTTGGGTCTTAAATCCGCAGCCCGTCCTGTGGAATCCAAGTGCAATCTTGAGCGGCCGCCAGGGCAACATGGAGGACGGCGTCCTCGGTTATCCGATTACGGTTTACAGTTACGCGAAAAGCAAAAATTGCGGCGTATTTATGGCGTTTTGGAAAAGCAATTTTTGAATTATTACAAAGATGCCGCGCGTCGCAAAGGCTCCACTGGTGAGCAGTTGCTGAAGCTGTTGGAATGTCGCTTGGATAACGTGGTGTATCGTATGGGGTTTGGCGTTACCCGTGCCGAGGCTCGGCAGTTGGTTTCGCATCGCGCCATTACAGTCAATGGTAAACGCACCAATATCGCTTCTTATCGCGTTGCGCCGGAAGATATTGTGGCAATCCATGAAAAAAGCCGCAACCAATCACGTATTCAATACGCTTTGCAACTGGCTCAGAGTAACAATGGATTTGTCGATTGGGTTGAAGTCGACATCGACAAAATGACGGGTACGTTCAAGCGGGTGCCGGATCGTAGCGATTTGCCATCCGATATCAACGAGTCTCTCGTTGTGGAGTTGTACTCCAAGTAATACTGAAGGTAAAAATAGCTGATGTCAGGCCCTTTCGATTTTCTCAAACCGCGTATTGTTGATGTAGAAGTCATTAGCAAAAAGCAGGCGCGCATCACCTTAGAACCCTTGGAGCGCGGCTTTGGCCATACCCTGGGCAATGCGTTAAGGCGCATTTTGCTTTCTTCGATCTCAGGTGCTGCTATCGTCGAGTGCGAGATCGACGGGGTTTTGCACGAGTATTCCTCTCTTGAAGGCGTGCAAGAAGACGTCATCGATATCTTGTTGAATCTAAAGGGTGTCGCTCCCATCTTGTATGGTGCAAGCGAAGCAACCTTGAGCTTGAGCAAAAAAGGCCCGGGACGGATTGCTGCCGGCGATATTGAGTGTGGTCACAATATTGAGATTGTGAACCCGGAGCACGAAATCGCTAATCTCACTAAAAGCGGTGAGCTAAATATCAAGCTCAAAGTTGAGAAAGGGCGAGGCTATCGGCCTGCAATCAGGCGCGCCCTCGGCGAGGGTGAAACGCGCCCGATTGGGCGGCTGCAATTGGATGCTTCTTTCAGCCCTGTTGTCAGGGTGAGCTACAAAGTAGAGAGCGCCCGTGTCGAGCAGCGGACTGACTTAGATAAGCTGCTGATTCTCCTCGAAACCAATGGCACTATCGATCCGGAAGAAGCAATTCGCGCTGCTGCGCGGATTTTGCTGGATCAGTTGTCCGTGTTCGTCGATCTCAAAGGCAAGGAAGAACTACAGCCTGAACCTGAAGCAGTCGATATCGATCCTATCCTGCTGCGTCCGGTCGATGACTTGGAACTAACCGTGCGTTCAGCCAACTGCTTAAAGGCAGAAAATATTTACTATATCGGCGATTTAATCCAACGGACCGAGGTGGAGTTGTTAAAAACCCCGAATCTGGGTAAGAAGTCGTTGACCGAAATTAAAGACGTACTAGCCTCCCACGGCCTTTCCTTAGGCATGAAGCTGGAGAACTGGCCACCCCCCGGATTGAGCGGGGAAAAGCTTGAAAGTAAAACCACCGCTTAGGCGTTTTAGAAACCGCCGAGCATTATCGATTCAATCTATTTAGGGATACTGTCATGCGTCATCGCAAAGCGGGTCGAAGATTTAGTCGGACCAGCAGTCACCGCAAGGCTATGTTCAGCAACATGACGGTTTCGCTGTTCAACCACGAAATCATCAAAACCACCCTGCCCAAGGCTAAGGAATTACGCCGAGTCGCTGAACCGTTGATTACGCTTGCTAAGCAAGACGGGGTTGCTCGGCGACGTTTGGCCTTTGATCGGTTACGGGATCGGGGCACTGTCACTAAGCTATTCAATGAGTTAGGGCCTCGTTACCAAGAGCGTCCCGGCGGTTATTTGCGCATTTTGAAATGCGGTTTCCGTCTTGGGGATAATGCGCCGATGGCCTATATTGAATTGGTCGATCGACCGGGTGCTCCTGAATAAGTACATCACCCTTTAATCAAGCCGGGTATGCCCCGGCTTTTTTTATATCCGCTATGCTGGCGTTGTTTACCGATTTCGGTCTGCAAGGGCCCTATGTGGGCCAGTTGAAACTGGTCTTGCAGCAACGGGCCCCGGCTGTCCCGGTCATTGATCTGTTTCATGACGTGCCGGTTTTCGATAGCCAAGGGGCGGCTTATTTATTAGCCGCTTATGTGACCGAATTTCCTGTCGGGACAGTCTTTATCGGGGTGATCGATCCAGGGGTAGGCAGCAACCGACCCGGTCTTATCCTTCACGCCGATGGTCGTTGCTTCGTTGGGCCCGATAACGGGTTATTCGACCGAGTCGCAGCCCGAGCTAATCAAGCACAGACTTGGCATATCACGTGGCGACCGGAGCGGTTGTCCGCCTCATTTCACGGTCGTGACTGGTTTGCCCCGGTTGCGGCCATGTTGGCTTGCGGTGTTGCAACCCCTGAGCGACTGGGCACACCCATAGTTGTGCCGCCGTTGGGCTGGCCTGATGACCTCGCGCGCATCGTTTATATCGACCGTTTTGGCAACGCCATGACCGGTATTCGCGCCCAGGTTGTGGATAAACAAGCCACTGTCCTGGTCGAAGGTGAATACCTGCCGTGGGCACGGACTTTTTCCGATGTGCCGGTAGGTCAGGGTTTTTGGTACGAGAATGCCAACGGACTATTGGAATTAGCGGTCAATCAGGGTAACGCTGCACAGCGGTTCAAGTTGTGTCCCGGAACACGGTTGCAGGTTTTAGGGAACGTTTCCAGCGTAATCCGGGATAGCTGAGTAATTGCACCGCATAATCAACCGATTCAGGATCGGTTCAGTCTGCCCGTTTACAATACGATTTCCTGTTCCGAGTTAAGACCCGACGCAGAGGTTGTTCCGCATGAAAACGATAGTGACCCCAATAGTTGCAGTATTATTGCTCGGACTGCTTGTCAGTGGGTGTGCGCCCAGTCTGTCGGGTAGTGCCTACAGTCGCTCGCAGGCCCGAGAGACCCAACAGGTGCAGTTCGGCATTGTGGAAGGGGTGCGTAATGTTTTGATCGAAGGTACCAAGAGTGGAGTGGGCACGGTATCGGGCGCAGCCCTCGGTGGTCTTGCCGGGAGTACGGTGGGCGGTGGGCGAGGCAAAGCAGCGGCGACCATCGGTGGCGCCGTATTAGGGGGCTTAGCGGGCGCTGCTACGGAAGAAGGGGTAACCCGCCGACGAGGGCTAGAAATCACCGTGCGTCTGGATAATGGCCGGTTCATCGCAGTCACCCAAGAAGCCGATGAAATCTTCAATCCCGGCGAGCGGGTGCGGATATTGACCGGCTATGACGGGACCACCCGGGTTACCCGCTGAGGCATTTTTAAACTAGTTTCAGTGACTATTGACTCCGTTCTCGCATTAGAACGGAATATCATCGTCGAAATCGTTATCTGTCGCGGGCGGTTGCGAGGAAGGCGCCGGTTTGGTTGGCGGGGTATCCTCGTGAGCGGCGGCGCGCGACGTGTCGCGAGGTTCAAAACTGGTGCTGCCACCGCCACGGCCACCCAGCATTTGCATATCGTTCACCACGACTTCCGTGGTGTAACGATCCTGGCCACTATTTTTATCTTGCCACTTACGGGTTTGTAGACGGCCTTCTACATAGATCTGTGAGCCTTTACGCAGATACTCGCCGGCGATTTCCGCCAACGGACTGTAAAATACCAAGTTATGCCACTCGGTACGCTCCTGGCGTTCGCCCGTTTGCTTGTCTTTCCAGGAATCGGTGGTTGCCAGAGTGAGATTCGCGACTGCTCTGCCGCTGGGCATATAGCGCACATCGGGGTCTTTACCCAAATTACCAATCAGAATCACTTTGTTAATGCCTTTAGACCATAAATTACGCTCCTGTGTTCGGAACCGATCCGCGTCGATTCATTATTGGAATGACTGCATTGTGTCAAACTTTGGCGATTGAGAATTCTTGTAAAGCTGTTTTATCCAGTTTGTCCCGATCAACTTTCAAATAGGCGACACCATCAGCCGCGATGACTACGGCATCGACGACCCCGCGTACTTGATTTAGTCGCGCAGCAATCTGGTTAGCCTCGTTGTCACTAAGCGCACCGAGATGCAATAAATAACTGCTGAGCGGGCGTGGCGGTTGCATGGTGTAAGCCACGCCGAACCATAGTAGTGTGCCTAAGGCGGCGAACGCGAATACTCCTTGTAAGCCGAACTGTCCATGCATCCAACCACCCAACGCGCCACCCAGAAAAGCACCGAAGAATTGACTGCTGGAATAGACTCCCATCGCTGTCCCCCTTGGCATTCGGTGGCGAAAGCTTACTGATCAGCGATGGCAGCGATGCTTCCAGCAAATTGAACGCGGTGAAAAACACGAAAATCAGTGTAACCGCTACCCCTAAGCTGTGATAAAAATTCGCCAGTCCTAATTCTGCGAAACCCAGCGCCAGGATAGCAGCGAGCAGCATCGGTTTCACCCGACCAGTTTTCTCTGCCAAGATAATGCAGGGTATAACAACCATGATGGATAGCACTAAAGCGGAGAGATACACCAACCAATGCTGATGAGCGGGAAACCCGGCCCCGTCCCGTAATGCGAGTGGGACTGCTACAAAGGTTGCCGTTAACACCATGTGCAGGGTTAGAATACCCACGTCCAAGCGCAATAATTGGGTATCTTGCAAAACCTGTTTAAATAAGGCCGGTACCGGTGTCGTGTCCTGGTGACGATGCAGGTGTAGGGGTTGCGGGATCACAAAATGGGTGACCAAAACAGCCACCACCGCCAACATCGCAGTCAGCCAGAAAATCCCTTTTATCCCGATCCAATTATGCAGTGCCGGCCCCAACACCATAGATAAGGCAAAGGAAACCCCGATGCTGATGCCGATCACTGCCATCATCTTGGTGCGTTGCTCTTCCCGACTTAAATCGGCGGCCAGGGCTAATACCACCGCGGCGATAGCGCCGGCGCCTTGCAACGCGCGCCCCACAATCATTACCAAGATCGAATCAGCCAACGCTGCGATCACACTTCCCACAGCGAATAACGACAGGCCGATTATAATAAGGTGCTTACGCCCGAAACGATCGGACAACATCCCAAACGGGATTTGTAAACACGCCTGGGTCAGGCCATAGATGCCGATAGCCACACCGGTTAACACCGGGGTTGCCCCGGCCAAGTCGTCGGCATACAACGCAAACACCGGTAATACCATGAACAGGCCCAGCATCCGCAGGGCATATAATCCAGCCAAAGCGAATGCCGCTTTGCGTTCACCTGCACTCATTCGAGTCGTTTTGCCATCACCAGCCGGCAGCATGTTTTGCATCAATCTCTTCATCTTGCTGTATTCAATGTAATAGTATCATTGCTAGGTTAGGCTCTGAGAAAATTATGGACACCATTCATATTCGCGGCGCACGTACACATAACTTACAGAATATCGATTTAGACTTGCCGCGCGATCGTCTGATCGTTATCACCGGCTTATCCGGTTCGGGCAAGTCGTCTCTGGCCTTCGATACGATATATGCCGAAGGACAGCGTCGTTATGTGGAATCGCTATCGGCTTACGCCCGGCAATTCTTGTCTATGATGGAAAAGCCTGATGTCGATCATATCGAGGGCTTGTCTCCGGCTATTTCCATTGAGCAGAAATCGACGTCGCACAATCCGCGTTCCACAGTAGGGACGATTACCGAGATATATGATTATCTGCGGTTACTCTACGCGCGGGTTGGTATTCCCTGTTGCCCTGAGCACGGCAGTACATTGAATGCGCAAACCGTCAGCCAGATGGTCGACCAAGTGTTGGCTCTTCCGGAAGAAACGCGGCTCATGCTGCTAGCACCCGTCGTGCAGGAACGCAAAGGCGAACATGTACGATTGTTGGAAGAATTACGCGCCCAGGGATTCATCCGCGCCCGCATCAATAACACGGTCGTAGAATTGGACGATCCACCGCAGTTGAATTTGCGCCGCAAGCACACCATTGAAGTGGTAGTGGACCGCTTTAAGGCCCGTCCCGACCTGAATCTGCGCTTGGCCGAATCCTTCGAAACGGCGCTGCGACTGGGGAGTGGCTTGGCTAAGATCAGCTTCCTTGACGACGACCAGCAGCAGGCTGATCTGATCTTTTCGTCCAATTTCGCTTGTCCTTTATGTGGGTACAGCCTGAGCGAATTGGAACCCCGGTTATTTTCTTTCAATAATCCGGTGGGTGCCTGCCCGGATTGCGATGGTCTGGGGGTCAAGCAATTCTTCGATCCTGAGCGAGTGGTGACTCATCCCCATCTCAGTCTGGCGGATGGCGCCATGCGGGGATGGGATCGGCGCAATCCCTATTACTTTCAGACTGCTTGCTCATTGGCGAAGCATTACGGTTTTGCCGTCGATACCCCGTTTCAAGCGCTGACGGAAGCCATTCGTCAGGCCATTCTTTACGGCAGTGGCAAGGAACGTATCGAATTCGAACATGTCAATTCGCGGGGCGAAACGTCGCACCGTCGCCACTCATTCGAAGGAATTGTACGTACCTTGGAACGCCGCTACCGGGAAACCGATTCCAGTACGGTGCGGGAAGAACTTGCCCGCTACTTAAGCGTTCACCCTTGTCCGACCTGTGAGGGATCTCGTTTGAACCGCTCTGCTCGCCATGTGTTCATCACCGAGCGGAATCTGCCGGCGATCACCGCCTTGCCGGTGGGCGAGACACTGGCGTTCTTCGCACAATTGCGGTTACCGGGTCGGCGTGGTGAAATCGCAGAAAAAATCATCAAGGAAATTACCGAGCGACTGACCTTTTTGGTCAATGTCGGGTTGGATTACCTGACTCTGGACCGGTCTGCCGATACGCTGTCCGGCGGGGAAGCGCAACGCATTAGACTGGCTAGCCAAATCGGTGCAGGACTGGTTGGCGTGATGTACATTCTGGACGAGCCGTCCATTGGTTTGCATCAGCGCGATAACGCCCGGTTGTTGAAAACGTTGCTGCGGCTGCGCGATTTAGGCAACACGGTCATTGTGGTAGAGCACGATGAAGAAGCCATCCGCAGCGCCGATCACGTAGTAGATAGTCGGGCCCCGGCGCCGGTCCACGGTGGCCGGATTGTGGCGCAAGGCAAACCGGCGGCGATTAGCGCTGACGCTGCCTCGCTGACTGGCCAATATCTGAGCGGACGGCGTCGTATCGCAACCCCGGAACAGCGCACACCGGTCAACCCCGAACAGCAACTGATGATCATTGATGCCGGCGGTAATAATCTAAAAACCATTACAGTGGCTATTCCTCTGGGCCTGTTGACTTGTGTAACCGGCGTGTCCGGTTCCGGCAAGTCCACCTTGATCAACGACACGTTGTATCGTTACGTGGCTCGCGAATTGAACGACGCCAACGAAGCGCCCGCGCCGTGCCAAGATATTAGCGGATTGGAGTATCTGGACAAGATCGTTAATATCGATCAAAGCCCGATCGGACGCACGCCACGTTCCAATCCGGCCACCTACACCGGGCTGTTCACACCCATCCGGGAATTGTTCGCCGCCACCCCGGAAGCCGCTCACGGGCTACGACACCGGGTCGCTTCAGTTTCAACGTCAAGGGGGGGCGCTGTGAGGCTTGCCAAGGCGACGGCGTCATCAAGGTGGAAATGCATTTCCTACCTGACATCTATGTGCCTTGCGACGTGTGCAAGAGTCAACGGTACAATCGGGAAACGCTCAGCGTTCGCTACAAAGGCAAAACTATCCACGATGTGTTAGCGATGACCGTGGAAACGGCGCTGGAGTTTTTCGACGCCGTACCCATCGTGGCGCGCAAGTTACAAACCTTGCAAGATGTCGGCTTGTCCTACATCAGGCTCGGGCAAAATGCGACCACCCTATCCGGTGGCGAAGCGCAACGCGTCAAACTGGCGCGGGAATTATCCAAACGCGACACCGGCAAGACCTTGTATATTCTTGATGAACCGACTACGGGGCT
>JAAUQA010000027.1 GCA_012032855.1 Candidatus Competibacteraceae bacterium | reverse complement strand
AAACGGGCTCGGCTAGAGCCCGTTTTTATTTCAGCGTTAGCAATGCGTTGTATAGGCGGGACTTACGCAGCGCTTCCCAGAGGACGCCGTGAATACTTCCTTGTAGGCTTGACGACGGCCATCCAAGCCGTCGACACTTCTTTGCACGAGCTACGAAAGCCCTGGTTTGGCGCAAGTTAGGGTAACCACACCATGTATAGACACCGAGACCTGGATAATCAAGACATTGCTTTGCCGGTAGGCAAAGTGGTTTGCGTGGGGCGCAATTACCTGGACCATATCCAAGAATTGCGTAACGCGGTGCCGGTAACGCCGGTGTTGTTCATGAAACCCAGTACAGCTTTAGTGAGTCTGGATATTCCATTGCAATTGCCGATAAATCGAGGCCGTTGTCATCATGAACTGGAACTAGCCGTGTTGATTGGACATCGGTTGCAACATGCCGATGCGCAAACGGCGCGTACTGCAATAGCGGGCTATGCGTTGGCTTTGGATTTGACCTTGCGCGACTTGCAGGACGAGCTGAAAAGCAAAGGCTTGCCTTGGGAACGGGCTAAGGCGTTTGACGGTGCTTGCCCGATTTCCGATTGTATTCCGCCCAATCAGTTGGTGGACCCGCAGAATGTTGAATTGACGTTGAAGGTGAATGACTCAATTCGGCAACAAGGCAATACCGGCCAAATGATGCTCGGTATTTTCGATCTGCTTGCCCATATTTCGGAAAGCTTCACCTTGCTGCCCGGCGACGTGGTATTGACCGGCACCCCGGCCGGAGTCGGAGAACTCAACGCCGGTGATTGCTTGGAAATGAGTCTGGGAGATTTCAGTTTTCAAGCGCGTGTCGCCGAGACTGAGGTTTGATGCGGATTGTAGCGGTGCGGATTAATTGATGGCTGTTCCGACAGTTTCTCACATCGAATGGTTTGTCACCGACCTGGATCGCAGCGTCGCTTTTCTGACGGATTTATTCGGCTGGCAATTTGTAGTGTTCAGCGAACATTATCGGCTGTATACGCCGGAGTCCGGACCGCGTGTGGGTTTAATGGAAGTCGCCGTAGGTAATCCATGCGAAGCCACTCTCCCCTATGTCACGGTGGATGATATTGAACTGTACTTGCAACGTGCCGAACAATTGGGCGGACGTGTGGTAACCGGTCGCAGCGAGATTCGGAATTACGGCTGGTATGCGCAGATTGCCGATCCCGACGGCAATCGGATTGGGTTGTTTCAGCAAACCTAGGGTGCATTCCATAATGTACCGAATTTGCGCATGTTATCCGGCGCAATGTGCTGTGCTCAATGTCGCCCCGCTCTTGCTCTTTTCATGCCGTCATCAACCGGTATTCCGCATCCCCGCCGCTAACGCATTAATCGAGCGCAGCAAGGGCTGTAACCAAGTCAGTCGTTGCTGCTCGCCGTTGTCGCTGGTATCCGCTAACGCCTGTCGATAGCGTTGCAATAAGGTCATCTGAATGTGGTTGATCGGGTCCAGATATGGATTGCGGCGTTCCAACGACAAGGCCAACTCCGGACTTTCTTCGAGCAATTCCTCTGTTTGCGTTACCGCCAGCAACTGATGACAGGTACGTCGATATTCGGCCTCAATCACCCGATGAATGCGCGTACCCACTTCAGGTTCCTGACACAGCTCGGCGTATTCTCCGGCTATACCCATATCGGCCTTGGCTAATGACATTTGGCTGTTGTCAAGCAAGGTGCGGAAAAACGGCCACTCCCGATACATCGACTGTAAAGTCACTAAGCGTTCGGGGTCCTGACCGCACCACTGTTCCAACGCACTACCGATTCCGTACCAACCCGGCAAGGTGTGGCGCGACAAGGCCCAGCCAAACACCCAAGGAATAGCCCGCACCGAGTATTTGGAGCGGTCTTTGAGATTGCGATGGGAAGGCCGCGAGCCGATGTTCACATAACCGATTTCCGTGACCGGCGTGGCTTCGTAGAAATAATCGCTGAATCCCGGTGTATGGTCGGTGAGCTCCCGGTAAGCGTGTTCGCCTAAACCGGCCAAGTCGTCCATCACGGCGTCGTAAGAGGCTGCGTCTGCCGGCATATCCTGAATCAGACAGCGGCTGGCCTTGAGCAGGCCGGTGATGCCCATCGTGAGTTCATAGATCGCCGTTTCTTTGTTGCTGTACTTGAACGATAGCACCTCGCCTTGCTCGGTGAATTTAATCTCTCCCTGGACCGTGCAGGGTGGCTGAGCCAGGATGGCTTCGTGAATAGGGCCGCCACCGCGACCCACTGTACCGCCCCGACCATGAAACAGTCGACAGCGTATTCCGCGTTGGGCGGTGATCGTGGTAATGCTTTGCTGGGCGCGATATAAATGCCAAGCGGAGGCCAAAATACCGCCATCCTTGGTGGAATCCGAATACCCCAACATGACCTCTTGGACATTGCCGCTGGCTTGCAACAGTGACCGGTAGGCGGGTTGGTCCAACAACTGGGTTAACACCACCTCGATCCGGCGTAAATCCTCAATCGTTTCGAACAACGGCGCGACTTGCAGGTCACAATGCCAAACGTCATCGCCTTGATGCCCCACCAAGCCGGCGAAACTGGCCAGAAACAACACCTCCAGAATATGACTGGCTTGATGGGTCATGGAAATCACATAACTGCCGAACACCTGGGGACTGACCTCCCGGCGTAATTCGGCCATCACCCGGAACACCGCCAGGGTCTGTTGCGTCGCGTCGCTCAATGATTCGCAGTACAGCAACGGGGTGCCGGGGCGGGACAACAAATCGCCCAAAACCTGCAGGCGCTCTGCCTCGCCGAGTGCGCCATAATCCGGCAGATTAGGCGCTTTAGCGAACAGTTCCGTTACGGCTTCAGTATGACGACCGGATTCCTGGCGCACATCCAGTGCCGCTAGATAAAAGCCGAAGCCCTCCGCCAAGCGAATCAAATCTTTCAGCTCTGCGTCGGCGACATTGCCGTCGCCGTGGGCGGTTAGAGAATCACGAATCAGATATAACTCTTCCAAAAACTCCTGTTCCGAAGCGTATCCCCGAAACGGGCCGGCGAACGGCTGTTCGGCAATACGTGCGTGAACGTACTCCAGATTTGATTCCAACCGGCACTGAATCAGGTACAGCTTGCGTCGATACGGCTCTTGCGCATAGCGCTGCGGGTCTCTGCGCATCAGTTCATGGCTGAGCGGGGTATCCAGGCTGGCACTGAACGCCGCCGAGGGAATGACCAATGATCCCGAATGGGTCAACAGATTACGCAGTTCCGCCAAACGCCGGATATATTCCTGCAGTACCGTTTGGTATTGCAAACCCACCGCGAGTGCGGTCATCTCGGGCGTGACGAAGGGATTGCCATCGCGATCGCCGCCGATCCAGGAACCGAAGCGCAAAAAGTCGGCACATGGATGGCCGCCTTACCGCCTTCCGCTTCATAAATATATTGCATTGCCCGTTCCAGATTGCGGTATACGGTGGGCACTGCCTGAAACAGCGATGCATGAAAATGGTGCAAGCCGCTCTTGATCTCGTCCTGAACCTGCGGTTTGCGGACTCGTACCTCGTCTGTTTTCCAAATGGTTTGAATTTGATTACGCAGCTGCTCAGTGAGATCAGCCCGGTAGTGTTTATTGAGGGCAGGGCTACTGAACTGTTCGTTGAGCACGAATAGACGCCGCTGCGCTTCCAGCAACACCCGTCGTTTGGCTTCAGTAGGATGAGCGGTAAATACCGGGCGATAGGTGAGTTGTTCCAGCAACGTCTGCAACTGGGCGATGCTGATCCCTTCCTGGTGCAAATCGCGCAAGGTCTCATCGAAAGACCCCCGCCACAGTGGTTTGCCGCGACCGACTTGAGCACGCCGCTGGCGATGTTTGAACTCCTCTTCAGCCAGATTGATTAAGCTAAAATAGGTGCTGAAAGCGCGCAGCACATGGCTGACGGTTTCCGGATTGAGGGCCGCGATAAAACGCAACAGCTGCTCGCGCTTGCGCGGCTTCGGTTCGCCCTCCCGACGCAGTTCGATGAAACCTCGGCGCAGGGTCTCGACCGCTTTGAGCACCTGGCCGCCTTCTTGATCGCGTACCACGTCGCCCAATAATTGGCCGAGTAGTTTGACGCGGTTACGCAGTTCTTTATCGTCGGTTCGCATGGATTTTCCCAGGCTGCTAGACTATTTCCTGATATTTCTAAGGTCAGGCCGATACCGTTCGGCTTCCTCGTTAACCTTCGTCGCTAAGCAAGGAACATACCCTCATGTCTTCGCCCAGTCAGTTACCTGCATGGCAGGCGCTCAGCGCCCATCACGATGCCACATCCGATGTGCACATGCGCGATTTGTTCGCTGCTGATCCAGATCGGTTCAGCCGCTTTTCTCGTCAGTTCGGCGATATTCTGCTGGATTTCTCCAAGCATCGCATCACTACGGAAACCTTACAGCTCCTATTGGACCTGGCTGAACAAACCCAAGTGCCGGCTTGGATCGAGCGCTTGTTCAAGGGCGAACCGGTTAACCATACCGAAGGTCGCTCGGTGCTGCACGTGGCGTTGCGTAACCGCAGCAACCAGCCGATTACGGTCGATGGGCAGGACGTCATGCCTGAGGTCAACCGGGTTTTGGAACAAATGCGGCGTTTTCCGAGCAGGTGCGCAGCGGTGGTTGGGTCGGCTATACCGGCAAACGGATTCGCGATGTGGTCAATATCGGCATCGGCGGTTCCGATCTCGGCCCTAAGATGGTCTGCGAAGCGTTGGCGCCTTATGGTGACGCCAATCTGCGGATGCATTTCGTGTCCAGTGTGGATGGTTCTCACATCAGCCATGTGCTGACTCAGTGCGATCCGGAAACGACGCTATTCATCATTGCATCCAAGACGTTTACCACCCAGGAGACCATGACCAATGCCCATACCGCACGGGGTTGGTTGCTGGCCGCATTGAGCGACGAGGCGGCGATTGCCCGGCATTTCGTGGCGCTGTCGACCAATGCCGAAAAGGTGCGAGCGTTCGGTATCGACACCGCCAATATGTTCGAGTTCTGGGACTGGGTTGGCGGTCGCTACTCGCTGTGGTCGGCGATCGGGCTGCCGATTGCTATCTATGTGGGCATGGACCATTTCGTCGCGCTCTTGGAAGGGGCTCATGCCATGGATCAGCATTTCCGCACGGCGCCGTTGGCCGATAATCTGCCGGTGATCATGGCGTTGTTGGGTGTCTGGTACAACAACTTTTTCCACTGTGATACCCAGGTTATGCTGGTTTACGATGAATATTTGCGTTCTCTGCCCGCTTATCTGCAGCAACTGGATATGGAGAGCAACGGTAAATCCGTGGATCGTCAAGGTGTGCCGGTCGGCTACACTACCGGCCCGGTACTGTGGGGCGGTTTGGGCAGTAACGGTCAACATGCATTTTACCAGTTGCTACACCAGGGAACGGTCACGGTGCCCGCCGATTTTCTTGCCCCGGTCAACAGCCAGGACCCCATCGGCGATCATCATGCGATTCTGTTGGCCAACTGTCTGGCCCAATCTGAAGCGTTCATGACCGGCAAGACCACTGCCGAAGCGCGCGCCGAACTGGAAGCCAAGAATACCGACGCCGCTGCTGTGAAAGCGGTATTGCCGTACAAGGTATTCCACGGCAATCGGCCCAGCACTACAATTCTTTATCAGCGCCTAACCCCGGCCACTTTGGGTAGTTTAATTGCGCTATATGAACATAAGGTGTTCGTGCAAGGGGTAATCTGGAATATCAATTCCTTCGATCAATGGGGCGTTGAATTGGGTAAGCAATTAGCCAGCAATATCCTGCCGGTATTGAAAGGCGAAAAATCACAAGGGATGCACGATGGTTCGACGTTGGGCCTGATCAATTATTGCCGGGGCATATGATTGCACATGAACAGCTGAAAACAGGGGAATAGGATGCTGGTCGGTGGTCAGGCTCATCCGCCTGATCGCCGCCCCCGATGTCATGTTTTATCACCGGTTTTTTACCAATAGCACTGTTTAATGACACCCTCAATCCTTGCCAAGTTAGACAACCTCAATTCCCGCCATGAAGAACTCGGGGCATTGCTTGCCGAGCCGGATATCATCTCCAACCAGGACCGGTTTCGCGCGCTGTCTATGGAATACGCGCAACTAGAGCCGCTGGTGCAAAACTATCAAGCCTATCAGCAGACCTTGGAGGAGCAAGAGAATGCCAATGAAATGGCGCAAGATACCGACCCGGAAATTCGCCTGCTAGCTGAGGACGAAATACGCGCCGTCGAGTCTCGTCGCGAGACTCTGGAGCAGCAATTGCGGGTGTTGTTGTTACCGCGCGATCCTCATGACGACAGCAATATTTTTCTGGAAATCCGCGCCGGTACCGGTGGTGACGAAGCCGCACTATTCGCCGGTGATTTATTTCGCATGTATTCCCGCTATGCTGAACAGCGCGGCTGGCAGATTGAGCTATTGAATGCCAACGAAGGCGAACATGGTGGATATAAGGAAATTATCGCCCGTATTATCGGTCGTGGGGCGTATTCCCGGCTTAAATTCGAATCCGGCGCGCACCGCGTACAGCGGGTGCCGGAAACCGAATCGCAGGGGCGTATCCATACCTCTGCCGCTACTGTCGCTATCCTCCCCGAACTAGCGGAAGTTGAGGAAGTGGACATCAATCCCAGCGATCTACGTATCGATACCTACCGAGCTTCCGGAGCGGGCGGTCAGCACGTCAACAAGACTGATTCGGCGATTCGCCTCACTCATTTGCCCACCGGACATCGTGGTCGAATGTCAGACGAACGGTCCAACATAAAAACGCGCGCGCGCTATGGCGTTGTTGCGCGCCAAGATACTGGCCGGAGCGCAACAGGAACAGCAAGCCGCCCGTGCCGAAACCCGGCGCTTGTTAGTCGGCAGCGGTGATCGTTCCGAGCGGATTCGCACCTATAACTTCCCGCAAGGTCGGGTGACCGATCACCGCGTTAATCTGACCCTGTATAAACTGCCTGAAGTGATGATAGGGAATTTGGACGCTATCATTGATCCGCTGATTCAGGAATATCAGGCCGATCAGTTGGCGGCATTAGCGGAATAGTCCGGGCCGATGCACATCGCTGCGTTGTTGCAGGAGGCACAGGCGAATCTGAGCGCGGTCAGTGATACGCCGAACTTGGATGCGGAAGTATTGTTAAGCCACGCCCTGCAACGGTCTCGCAGTTATCTGCACGCTTGGCCGGAGCGATTGCCGGGCAACAGTGCACGAGCGTGCTTTGCGCTTCTGCTGGAGCGTCGGTTACGCGGTGAACCGATCGCTTATCTGGTCGAGCAACGCGAATTTTGGTCCCTGAACCTCAAAGTCACCCCCGCCACCCTCATTCCCCGCCCGGAAACCGAATTATTGGTGGAATTGGCTCTGCAACGAATCGCAACCGACAGCGCGGCTTTGGTCGCCGATTTGGGCACCGGCAGTGGCGCTATCGCCTTGGCCATTGCTCAAGAACGCCCTCACGCGCGGTTGATTGCGACTGACCGGGACTCTGCGGCGCTGGCAGTCGCAAAGGACAACGCGCAACGCCTAGGTTTGCACAATGTGGCATTTCGGCAGGGCGATTGGTGTGATGCGCTGGGTCGGGAACGTTTTGCGGTAATTGTCAGCAACCCGCCTTATCTGGCGCTTGACGATCCGCATCAACAACAAGGCGACTTGCGCTTTGAACCGCCGACGGCGTTGGTCGCTGGAAGAGACGGTCTAGCTGCAATTCGCACGATTATTGCTCAGGCGGTCGGGTATTTACAGCCGGGAGGGGGGCTGTTGCTGGAGCACGGGTACGATCAAGCAACTGATGTGCAGGCGCTGCTGCACGCTCAGGGGTTTACAAATTTAAGCTGTCATCAAGACATGGCCGGGATTGACCGGGCCTGTTGCGGATATTGGGCGGGATAGAATTCGTTTACCGCTCGTCCCTGAGCGGGACTGACAGAGGCGGTTTTAGTTTGATTGCCGAGACGTGGCCAAATTGGCGGCAATAGCATCAAGGATGGCGAAGATCCGTGCCGAGACCTCGGTGATCTCACCGATACCATTCACTTCGCGAATCAATCCCTTGTTCTTGTAGCGATCAATCAGCGGAGCGGTTTTAGCCTCGTAAATCTCCAACCGATGGCGGATGGTCTCTTCGGTATCGTCCATGCGATGGCGGGCCAATAAGCGGGTCATGATTTCCCCATAGTCAACCTTGAAAAACAACACTACATCCAATGGTTGATTAATTTTTGTCAACATGGCGTCCAAGGACTCGGCTTGGGAAAGGTCACGTGGGAATCCATCCAACAAAAAACCATTACTGGTATCGTCCTTAGCCAAATGCTCTTTGATCATGTCGACCACGATTTCGTCAGGTACGAATTCCCCGGCCTCCATCAGCGGCTTGGCTTGCAAGCCCAGTGGAGTGCTCGCAGCAATTTCCGCACGCAGCAGATCGCCGGTGGAGATAGCAGTGATGTGATATTTCTCGACGATGGCTTGAGCCTGCGTACCTTTGCCGGAGCCTGGCGCTCCGAGTAACACGATTCTCATGGTCATTTTCTCACTATTGTTCCGGGCCAGTGGTGCTAATCCCGATCGATACAAATGCTGCGTATTCGCTGTAGCAGCCTATTTTGGATTTAAGTGGTTAGTATAACTGAAACAACCTCCACCATCCCAATTCGACTCTGCATCGGCACAATCAGCGGATGGCAAGCGGGATGCTGTGGTGTAACATAACCGCTTTGATTTGAACGGTATAGAGGAACACCATGCAATTAGATAAAGTCGATGCAGGGCGCGACATCCCCAATGATCTCAATGTCATCATTGAGATACCGGCCAACGCCGATCCGGTGAAATACGAAGTCGACAAGGACACGGGTGCGTTGTTCGTAGATCGGTTCATGAACGTGGCCATGCATTATCCCTGTAACTATGGGTATATTCCGAATACGCTCTGTGAAGACGGTGACCCATTGGATGTGCTGGTTGTCACCCCGTTTCCGTTGGTCAGTGGCTGTGTCGTGCGTTGTCGCCCGCTGGGGTTGTTGAAAATGGCCGATGAAGCCGGCGGAGATTCCAAACTGGTCGCTGTGCCTATTAAGAAACAATGTGCGATGTACAGCGAGGTTGAAGCTATCGACGATCTCCCCAAAATGTTGCTGGATCAAATTGTCCACTTCTTCGAGCACTACAAGGATTTGGATAAAGGTAAGTGGGTCAAGCTGGAAGGTTGGGGCGGCTTGGAAGATGCGAATGCTGAGATTCGTCTCAGCGTGGAACGCTATAAGTCTTAGTGGGATTACGCGCTTGGGGCGGTGGTTGGCCGCCCCTTTGTCTTCGGTAACGGCATGACGCCATCTTTATTATTCCATCTGCAACATCGGGTTATCTCAGAGATGTATTGAGTAAAACAAACGTTTGATCCGAATCAGATAGGGATACAGGTAAATCAACAAGCTATGCGGGAGGAATTTGACCAACCGCTTGATAACGTTTAACCATCGCAATGGTTTCCCACCCTGAGAAAAATGCTCAACAACGCGGAATTCTTCCGGTACCTGAGCCAACGCCTCTCGTAAACGCTGATTTTCCGCTTCCAATGCATCAATACGCGACCAAATCTGCCGCACCGGATTATTTCGGGTCCGATATCGATTTTCCCTGTCATTGCTCGGGGCCAAAACTGGTGCGTCCTGATGATCACGCTGAACGAACTGCCGGTATTCAGCAGTGATGCCGGGCAAGCGATGAAACATCGCCTGATCAGCTAATCGCCGCCAAAGCTCCTTATCTTCGGAGACAGTGGAACATTCGTCTAATGGCCCGATTTGATCCCACAACTCCCGAGTAAATAAGACCGACATACTCGCGAGGTAGTTATCGCAGTGCAGCCGATCCCGATCAAACTCTATTCCCCGGAATAGTTTTTTCTCTTTGGCCAAAACAAAGTCTGTTCCATCCCAGCGGTACTCCCCTTTTTCGCAATCGCTGTAAGCCACCTTCTCGCCGGTGGTTTCCAGAAATAGCGCCAGTTTTTCCAGATGTTCAGGGTAGAGTAAATCGTCGTCGTCCAGGAAATTGATATATTTTCCGTTTGCGACCGCTAAGCCGGTATTGGCTGCCGCAGCCGCTCCTCTTGAAGTCGCATGGGTCCGATAGGTAATTTTGAGGTATTGGTTAAAGTGTTCAATGGCCGTTGAGACATCTTGCCCGCCGTCATTAACGACGACGACCTCAAGACTAGGGTAGGTTTGAGTTAATAGGCTGGAGAGCGCTTCTTGCAACAGTTGGGGTCGATCCTTGGTTCTCACGATGACCGAAACTAAAGGCAAGGAATGAGTGTGCAGCGTCTGCATGGGTAGCGTCTGCTTAAGCGCGAAACGTTCGATCGGGTGCCTGGCAATCTCCCGGCTGCTCAACACACAATAGCCTTCCACATAACTGCAGGAACCCGATACTGTGAGCGCGCGGAATCGGTTGAGGCTGACTGCAAAATCCGTGTATGGGCAATATTGGAGTTGGCTGATGTAGGCGTCACACGCTTGTCGCTTCTGGTCGATTACCCCGCTGATATCAACCAACGTGTTGACATTGAGGGGACGATTGACCTCGTAGAAAGCGACTTGCAATTCGATGTGAGCATGCTGTACCGCTCGCCATAACAACATCGCCGTCGCTTGATGGTCGGGGTGGAATTCCAGCGGTGAAGGCGCGTAGACCAGTTCGGGTTGATAGTGCTGCAACAGAACAACTAGGCGGTTAATCAGCGTCTCAGTAGCAACTAGGGTCCGATCTTCAATACGCCAAAAGTCAATATCGGCGACTTCGACGCCCAGCACCCGCCCGGCCTCTTGAGCTTCTGTTTCCCGCAGGCGGACGTAATCGTCTCTGGCATAGTCCTGCTTGAAATCCCCCCGCGAACCATCCGTCACGAAAACCACTTTAACGGGATCTTGATTGTTGCGATGCAGGCGAATAGCGCTGCCACATCCGAGCGATTCGTCATCAGGATGCGGTGCCAGCACTAATACCCGTCGACCGGTGAGTGCGGTGGTCTCAAACGGGATTCGCTGACGCTCGTAAGAAGCGCAAATGGTCGCCGGGCTGTTTTCTAGCGCTTCGCCGGTGCGCTCGAATCTGAAGTTCAATACATGGCGCTGACCGTCGAGATATTGTGACTGAATGGGGTAAACAAAACCATGATAGCCTTGGCCGATTCCCTGTGCTTTCAAATCCCAACGAAATAACGACGCGCAAAGGGTTGCAATTTTGTGCTCGCCCACGAGGACATCGATATAAACCGGTTCGTTGGGTGCTGTTCGATTGATAGCCCAGCCTTTAACGAAAGAGGTACTGTGATATTCGATCTTGCCTTGAAAACAGTCCTGGGATTCATTCACAACAGCACAATTCCGGACGGATAGATTTCGAAAATCCCATACAAACCGTTTTTGATTTGACGTAATTGCGTGGAATAGCCTTCCGAACCACTTTAGATTTCATTTTCTAACTGATGTTACGCAGTCTTTAGTCGAGTGAGCTCAAGGAAGGCGTGCTGTAGGGCCTTAACATAGAGTTTGGCCCGGAGCGCGGAGTGATTCAGTTTGTGGACACGTTTCAGGCATTCCAATTTAAAGACCGCATAGCTGCTCAGGAACACATGATTGTGTTGGGTGCAGAGTGTCCGCGTGGGGGATTTGGCCAATGCGGCATTGGACTTGAGCGATTTGTGATAGTCCTCGACCTTCCAGCGTTTGTGATGGAGGTCGGCGACCTGTTCGCCATCGCACGTCAGATCACTACAGACCAGATTCAACCGACCGGTGCTGCCGTCTTGGTTCGTATAGACCCGGCCAACTAGCAGGACTTCGTGATCGAAGCCCTTCAGCCAACCGCGCACGGCCTGTTTGTCGGCCAACTGTAAGGAGTCCATCCGTACGAAACGACCCTGTCGTTTGTTCTCCTCGCTCAGCGCCACGCGGCGATTGTCCTTAAGCACCGCCACAAAGTGCTTGTCCAGAGCGAGGATTAAATCAAAATTGTCCTTGGCCGCAAACCAACTGTCCATCAACACGTAGCGAAATGGCAGCTGATTGTGGATACAGCGAAGCAGCATCTCTTGCAACAACTGATTCTTCGTCATCTCACTCGCCCGTTTGACCTGACGCGTCGCCACATCGCAGAACTGCAGCGGCTCGTGGATCAGTCTGAAATCGACCGGGATGGAGACACCATCACTGTGGTACAGCGCATTGAGCAGATTTAAACCCTTCACGATCCGGTTTTGACAATGATCAAAATGCCAGCAAATCAACTCGCTTTCATCGGTCCGGGGCTTCTCTTGGATCATGTCGTCGAAATCAGTACCGCATCGTCCTGCTCCACTTCCCTGACGGTCGTTTTGACGTGCAACCATAAATCCCGCAGCGTGTACTCCCGTTCCGACAAAAACCGCGTCACCTGATCATGGCTGACCGCCCCTGATAACATCGCCGACAGGCCAGTCGCTGTCGCTGCACCAAGGTGCTGATCAAGTTGTCTGTATAAAGTTCGAGGTATTCTTGATTCATCCCATTAACATAACACTTGAAGCTCCACTATGCGTAACATCAGTTATGATCGGGTGTGATTCAAAGTGCTGCGAGCCTCATAATACCGAATGACTGAGTGCTACTATCCAAAGGAGACGCTGATGTTGACCATAGACCGAGATCGGGAATTAGGCGAGCGGCTCAATCGTCATCCGCAGTTACGCGCCCGCCTGAAAAGCCTGCTCGCGGTGGTCGAGGATGCGGCGGGCGACTATGCCCAAGCCGACGCAGCGGAACGCCGGGTGATTGAGGAGTTGCGCCAACTGGGTAACGACGTGCTGACAGCATGGGCGGAACGCGGGGTGGAGAAGCATTCTGCGGTAGCGCAAGCGGAGCCCGCGTGGCGACCGGCGGGTAAAAAAACTGTACTGGTACACGACCTTCGGCCGGATCGAAGTGATTGAGCCGTTGTGGCGGCAAGGCACGGGGATTAAGCGGCCATTCAGTACTGTGACCGGGGCCAGTTGCCGGAGAAGTTCGTTGCCGTTGCAACGGGTCATGACGGATTTTGGCGCGGATCACGCGTTTGGACAAGTGCCGGACAAATTGCAGGAACACTACGGGATTGCGATGCCAGTGAGCGCCATCCAACGGACCACGGAACAGCATGCCCAACGGATCTACGATCAAGCCGCGACGCAGGAGATCGGTCCTGGCGCGGCGGGCGTGACCTTTATCAGTGAGCTGGACGGCTCGATGGTGCCGGTGGTGGAACCGTCGCCGGCAGCTGACGATAAGCGCAAGGGGAAACGGTTGAGCTGGAAAGAGGTGCGGCTGAATCTGGTCCATCGACAAGGCAGCGTGACGCCGACGTTCGGGGGAAATTTTGCCGGCGGGGTTGAAGTTTGCACCCCGGATCATCCCCGGGCCTGGCTGGAGGCGCAAAAAGACCGCCTGAAGGCGAACCAAGTGGCCGCGGTACTGGACAGCTTGGCGCCGTTCGTCACCCCGGATAATGACGACCACCCGGTGACCGCTTGCGACCGCTATCTGCGCAACCGCCTGGGTCAACTCGACTATCAAAACGCCATCCAGCAGAACCTCCCCATCGGCTCAGGAGAAATCGAGAGCGCGCACCGCTATATTATCCAAGAACGGATCAAACTCCCCGGGGCCTGGTGGTCGCCCGCTCATATCGAGACCCTGTTGGCGCTCCGACTGAATCGGGCCAACCGAGAGTGGGACGCGTATTGGCAAGAGAGTGAAAAAGAAGCGGCGTGAAAACCTCTTTTCGCCCCTGCATCACTTTGAATCACACCCGTTATGATCAGCATAATTTTAGATGCTATGGCGACAGCTTCATGGGAGCTTCGCACTTGGGTATAGTACCTGAGATCTGGCTATCATTTACTTGATTGTTTAACGAAGGCATTGATTAGGCATTGATT
>JAAUQA010000355.1 GCA_012032855.1 Candidatus Competibacteraceae bacterium | reverse complement strand
GGGTATCATTTTTCTGCTTTTTTTGCTCGGCTTGGATCTGGCGCCCAAGGAATTGCTGCAAATGCTGCGCAAAACCACCTTGGTAACGGTAGGAACTTCTTTGCTGTTCGCGCTCGTTGGTTGCTTTGTGGCGCTTCTATTCGGTTTCACCTGGACTGAATGCCTGCTGGTCGGTGCGGCGATGATGTTCTCTAGCACCATTATCGGCCTCAAGCTGTTGCCGACCACCGCACTGCATCATCAGCATAAGGGCGACATTATCATCAGTATCCTGTTGCTGCAGGATTTGATCGCGATTGCCATTTTACTGCTATTGAAGGGATTTGCCGGTTATGGGTCGTCGCTGACCGGATTTGGCTTGTTGTTGGTGGCTCTACCGCTATTGGGCGGTTTCGCGTTTCTGTTTTCTCGTTATGTCCTGCTCAGGCTGATTCGCAAATTCGATAAGATCCGCGAATACATTTTTCTGACCGCCATCGGCTGGTGTCTCGGTATGGCGGAACTCGCTGCGCTGCTGGGACTGTCTCACGAGATCGGCGCGTTTATCGCCGGGGTGTCGTTGGCCACTCATCCGATTGCCTTTTATATCGCCGAGAGCCTTAAGCCGCTCAGGGATTTTTTTCTGGTCATGTTTTTCTTTTCCCTAGGTGCGGGGTTTGATCTGGCTATATTGCGTGAAGTGCTGTTACCTGCCGTATTGCTGGCAACCTTGATGATGGGCATCAAGCCTTGGGTGTTCCGCTGGTTTTTACGCAAAGCGGGGGAAGCGTCTCGCTTATCTTTGGAAATCGGCGTGCGGTTAGGCCAGGTCAGCGAATTTTCCTTGCTGATTGCGGTAGTGGCTTTGAACGGCGGTTTGGTGACGCAGGAGGCTTCTTATCTGATCCAAGCGACAACCCTGTTTACCTTTGTGGCATCCACCTATTTCGTGGTCCTGAACTATGCAACGCCGGTCGCGGTGTCCGACCGGTTGCGGCGCGATTGATCCGGCTTGGCAATACAAGAACGAATCGGATTACCGCTGACTGTTTCGGAATGATTGGCTAAATCCAATCTTTTACTTATAATTTTCCTACCTTATCGGCCCTTGTTCAGAAAGGTCAGCGTGATACCGGTTCCAACGTCCATACTCACCAGTTGCCATTCCGACAGCGGTCTTCAATCAGGCATCTAGGGGAAATTCATAGCACATGACATGCTTCGGCCCGTCGGCATAGCCGGTCGCTTTGCTGCGGAATATGCAATGGGGCGTTTTTCCCGCACGGTGCGATACCCTATCGTGTTGAATCGTGGTCATTCCTTCCGCTTCCCGCATTTTTTTACAGACTGAGCTAATTCAGGAGACAACTCATGCCTTCGCGCAAAGTATTGGCTAATGCCATCCGCGCTCTCACGATGGATGCCGTACAACAGGCGAATTCCGGTCACCCGGGCGCCCCAATGGGAATGGCGGAGATGGGCGAGGTTTTGTGGAATGATTATCTACGCCACAATCCGGCCAATCCGCAATGGTTTAACCGCGATCGCGTGGTGCTCTCCAACGGACATGGCTCCATGTTGCTGTACTCCGTGCTCCATCTGAGCGGCTACGATTTGCCTATGGAAGAGTTACGCAATTTTCGGCAGTTGGGGTCCAGAACACCCGGTCATCCTGAGTATGGCCGCACGCCGGGAGTGGAGACGACTACCGGCCCCTTGGGACAGGGACTGGCCAATGCGGTTGGCATGGCGATCGCCGAACACGTGTTGGCGGCGGAGTTCAATCGCCCAGGCTACAACATCATTGACCATTACACCTACGTATTCATCGGCGACGGCTGTCTGATGGAAGGACTATCCCATGAAGTCTGTTCGTTGGCCAGCACTCTGGGGCTGGGCAAACTGATCTGTCTATACGACGACAATGATATTTCCATTGATGGCGACACACTGGGTTGGTTCACCGACGAAACGCCTAAGCGTTTCGAAGCCTACCACTGGCACGTGATACCGGATGTGGACGGCCATGATTCCGAAGCCATCAAACAGGCCATTGAACAAGCCCGTGCGGTCACAGATCGGCCCAGCATTATTTGTTGTAAAACCCTGATCGGTTGCGGCGCACCTCGTAAGGCCGGTAGTTCCGATGTGCACGGCTCTCCTTTAGGTGCTGAGGAAGTGGCCGCTACCCGCAAGCATATCGGTTGGCACTACGAGCCCTTCCAGATTCCCGAAGAAATCTATGCCGGATGGGACGCACGCGGCAAAGGCAAGGCATGGGAACAAGAATGGGATGCCTTGTTTGCAGCGTACCAAGTAGCCCATCCTGAGTTGGGTGCTGAATTAGCGCGGCGCTTACAAGGCGAACTGCCGGCACAGTGGGAAGAAAAACTGCTGCATATATTCTGGAGACGGCGGAAAAGGCCGAAGATCTCCCTTCCCGCTCGGCCTCCCAACGCGCACTCAACGCCTATGGCCCGATGCTGCCCGAATTATTGGGCGGTTCCGCCGATCTGACGCTGTCCAACAACACCTTCTGGGATGGCTCGATAGTCATTGAACGGACCGGTCCCGCCGGCAATTATCTGTATTACGGGGTGCGTGAATTCGGGATGAGCGCCATCATGAACGGCATGGCGTTGCACGGCGGCTTTATTCCCTATGGCGGCACCTTCCTGACCTTTGCCGATTACTGCCGTAACGCCGTGCGTATGGCCGCGATCAACAAAATACGCGTGCTGTTTGTCTTTACCCATGATTCCATCGGGGTAGGCGAAGACGGCCCAACCCACCATCCGATCGAACACTTGGCCAGTCTGCGGTTGATTCCGGATTTATCGCTGTGGCGGCCTTGCGACGTGGTGGAAACCGCCGTTGCTTGGAAAGCTGCCGTCGAACGCCTGGATGGTCCGACCTGTATGGCATTTTCGCGCCAGAAACTGTTTCACCAGCCCCGCACGCCCGAACAAATCGACGCCATCCAACGCGGCGGTTACGTATTAGTAGACTGCGACGGATTACCCGAAGCGATCATCATCGCGACGGGTTCGGAAATGCATCTTGCCACCGGCGCAGCGGCACAGCTCAGCGAACAGGGCCGGAAAATCCGCGTGGTGTCGATGCCCTCGGTCGATACTTTTGAGCAGCAGGATTTGGCCTATCGGGACGCGGTATTGCCCCCGTCGATCATCAAGCGGGTGGCTGTGGAAGCGGGAGCTACCGCCAGTTGGTATAAGTTCGTCGGTTTGCGAGGACGCATCATCGGTTTGGATTGCTTCGGACTATCCGCGCCGGGTGACGTTTTGTTTAAACATTTCGGCTTTACCGTAGCAAACGTAGTGCAGACTGTGGAAGAATTGCTAGCTACCTGACCGGGATGTCATTACTCTACCCTTTCCAAACTTAGGAGGACATTATGGCGATTAAAATTGGTATCAATGGTTATGGCCGTATCGGCCGTCAAGTGTTACGCGCGATTTACGAATACAATCGTAGAGATGAGTTTCAGGTCGTAGCGATCAACGATCTAGGCGACACCAACACCAACGCCCACTTAACCCGTTACGATACCGTGCACGGCAAATTCAATGCCGATGTGTCTATCGACGGCAATGACTTGGTAGTCAACGGCGACAAGATCAAAGTCTTGTCAGTCCGCAATCCTGCCGAGCTGCCCTGGAAAGATCTGGGCGTCGATGTGGTGCACGAGTGCACCGGTTTATTCACCAGCAAAGAAAAAGCCAGTGCTCATCTGGCCGCTGGCGCCAAGAAAGTCATCATCTCCGCACCGGGTGGCAAAGACGTCGACGCCACTGTCGTTTATGGTGTCAATCACGGTGTATTGAAATCCAGCGACACGGTAATTTCCAACGCTTCGTGTACCACCAATTGCTTGGCGCCCGCCATCAAGGCATTGTCTGAGCAACTGGGCCTGGAAAAGGGCTTGATGACCACCATCCACGCCTATACCAATGATCAGGTGTTGACCGACGTGTTTCATAAGGATCTG
Source organism: Candidatus Competibacteraceae bacterium (assembly GCA_012032855.1). Next base: position 507 of record JAAUQA010000355.1, on the reverse strand, counting down.
CGTCGGGCCCGTTCCGCAACCCAGTCTATGATCCCCACCAAGACGGGTGCGGCTGCAGCCGTGGGCTTGGTGTTACCGGAATTGAACGGTAAGTTGGACGGCTTCGCCATGCGGGTACCGACGATCAATGTGTCGGTAGTGGATTTGTGTTTCGTCGCCGGTCGGGAAACCACCGTTGCTGAAGTGAACGCCATCGCCAAGGCGGCTTCTGAAGGTGAACAGAAAGGCGTGTTGAACTACAACGTCGAGCCTTTGGTATCGATCGACTTCAATCATGACCCGGCTTCCTCGACCTTCGATTCCACCCAAACCCGGGTGATCGGCAATTTGGTCAAGATCTTGGCTTGGTATGATAACGAGTGGGGTTTCTCCTGCCGGATGCTGGACACCACCAAAGCCTTGATGAACGCTTAATCATCATTGCCCGAAACGACTGGCGCGAAGGCGCAATGGTTTGCTGTCGTCATGACCGAACCTTGCGCACTTCGCGTTTTTATATGGGTCAGG
>JAAUQA010000354.1 GCA_012032855.1 Candidatus Competibacteraceae bacterium | reverse complement strand
TGCACTGCCCAAATCGTTACATCAACCACTGGACAGTTGCAATTAATTGTCGCCGAGTTTCCCAGTGGTTACAACGTCTGCCACCATATGCCCTAATCACTGAAAGTGCACTGAGCAGACCGATGCCTGCTCAGTGCAAGACTGCTACTGCATCACCCATTCGACCCTTGGCAAAAAGGGGTCACAAAAAGGGGTCAGGTCTTTCTTTTTGCAGTTCATAAGGGTCAGGTCAACCTCGCTTATTGAGCCATGCCCTGGAACTGTTTCGATTCCCACAAAAACACCACGAAACTTCCACAGGAATTTCAGGCATATGTGGGATATATCATGGAAAATTTTTTGATTCACTTTGGCAAATCCAAGAAAAATGTCCGTGCTTAAAAATTGAATAGGGGCGACAGGGAAGTTTTGACCCTGATAATCGGAAATTTCCAGGTCAGTCATATGATTTCGTTTCAGCCTCGTACCCGTTCGCACCAGTGCATGGTGTTTATCTTTTTGATTTGCTTGTTAATGTCAAATTCCACAACATGGTTTATTTATAAATGGAGTCGCTAAAATGAACAGAAAAATCATCTGGTCAACGCTTTGTTTGGGTATTGCAGTATTTACTGGCACCACAGTTTGGTCGCAACAGGCACCATCTGTTAAAGAATCTACGGGGTTGGGAAAAGCCCATTTTGGTTTGCGGCAATTGCACGAAGAATATCAGGCTTATCTTGCCCAACCAGGTTCAAAGGCACCATCTTTTAAGTCGAGTAATTCCTTTATCCGTCAAGTCGACGGCCATGTCGCTGTAGATATAGTAGCGGCAGATCCCAATTCACTCATCGGGCAGTTACAGACGTTGGGCATGAAAAATATTGCCGTGTACAAAAACATGGCTTCAGGACTGCTGCCGTTGGAGGAGATTGCCAACATCGTAGCGATTAATGAAGTGCGCAGTGTCCGTCCGGTGCTTGCAAAGACTAATGTGGGTTCAGTCACTAGCCAGGGTGATCCGGCGATGATGTCGGATGATGCGCGTGCCCAGTGGAACATCGACGGCACCGGCATTACAGTGGGCACATTGTCAGATAGCTACAATGACCTTGGCGGCGCTTCGGCAGACGTGGCCAGTAATGATCTGCCATCCGGCGTCACTGTATTGGCTGACCTGGGTGGCGGGGGTACTGACGAGGGTCGCGCCATGATGCAGCTGATCCATGACGTCGCTCCGGGCGTTGATCAAGCCTTTCATACCGCCTTCCTTGGACAAGCGGATTTCGCGCTGGGTATTGAAGAACTGGCCGGTTGCCCGCCGGGCTCGGCGGTCGGTTGCACCCCAGTTGCTGGGGTAGCAGCCGACGTGATTGTTGATGATATTATTTACTTTGCCGAGCCGATGTTCCAGGACGGCATCATCGCCCAGGCTGTCGATCATGTGAAAGCGAATGGCGTAGCCTACTTTTCCGCGGCTGGTAATTCAGCGCGCCAGTCTTTTGAAAGTTTTGGCTTTGCCCCTTCCGGGGTGCTCGACCCCATATTCGGCACTGAACTGCACGCATTTGATGGAGCAAGTGATGCATTTCAGTCGGTGACGATCCCTGTCGGTGGTGCTGCATTAATGGTATTACAATGGGATCAACCCTTTTTCTCTGTCAGCGGCGCCCCCGGTTCAACCAACGACTTGGATTTATTTCTATTCGACTCGACTGGCTCCACCGCATTGACTGGAAGTGTCATAAGCAATGTTGGCGGTGATCCGGTAGAAATATTCCAATTTATTAATGATGGCAGCTTCGGTACTGAGCAATTCAATATCGGTATTTCGTTGTTTAGTGGCCCGGCACCCGGAATTCTCAAGTATGTTTATTTTGGCGATATAATCATTAATGAGTATGACACCCAGAGCAGCACCATTTATGGTCACGCTAATGCTTTGGGGGCTGAAGCCGTGGGTGCAGCTTTTTATTTAGATACGCCTGACTTCGGTGTTTCACCGCCTATTCTTGAGCCATTCTCCTCGGTCGGATACACTGATATTCGATTCGATACGGCTGGTAATGCTGTTTACTCAGCTCGTGACAAGCCCGATATCGTCGCGCCCGACGGTGCGGATACCACCTTCTTTTTGCTGGTATCGACCCTGAGCCTAACGGTTTTCCCAATTTCTTCGGCACCTCAGCCGCTGCACCCCATGCCGCCGGGGCTGCTGCCCTGCTGCTGGAATGTAACAGCGCGTTGACACCGGACGGTGTATACAATCTGCTTGAAAGTACCGCAATCGATATGTTCACCCCGGGGTATGATTTGGATACCGGCTATGGCTTGGTCAATGCGGTTGCCGCTGCCAACATTGCCTGCACGAGCACAGGCAACGCACAAGATCTGATCGGTACTTATTGGCCTGAAGCAGGGCAGTTCTACCTCGACATCGACGGAAATAACAGTTGGACTCCCGGCGTCGATATTATCGCTAACTACGGCGCGTCGGGCGATTTGCCGGTGGCGGGCGATTGGAACGGCGATGGTGACGATGAAATCGGCGTGTATCGGCCCGGAACCGGGCAGTTTTTCCTTGATGTTGACGAGAGCAACGGTTGGACTCCCGGCGTCGATGCTGTCGCCAGGTTCGGTGCGGCTAACGATCTGCCGACGGCGGGCGATTGGAATGGCGACGGCGACGACAACATCGGGGTATATCGGTCTGGAACGCGGCAATTCTTTCTGGACAGTGACGAGAGCGACAGCTGGACTCCCGGAGTCGATACCATCGCTAACTACGGCACGTTGGGCTTAATGCCAGTCGCCGGTAAATGGTAAAAATGGTAAGGGTGCGCTTTAGCACATTCATTGGAACCGGCGGTGGTGAGTATCTGCTCACCACCGCTTTAACTTGTGCGGTATTCATCCAACAATGTCTTTGCGTCCTTTAGATCAGGGGTGTCGAAACCTTCAGTAAACCAGTCGTATACCGCCGCAAGCTCACGCAGACCCAAGTCGCGTTTATCGGTGTTTTGCCAAAGGCGGCATAAACTCATGGCAGCTCGTAATTCCAGGGATTTTGCTTGCTGGTCGCGAGCAATTTTCAACGCCTCCTGGAAACACGCCTCAGCTTGGCTTTTATGCGGTACTGGTAGTTGCAACAGCAATTCACCCTTGATCCGGTGAAGCTCAGCATCATAGAAATGCTCGTCGTTGTCACGAGCCACTTTAGCCGCTTTAGCAAGGACACTGAGACCGGCCTCTGGTTTTTCAACCGTCCCGTAGGCTTCAGCCAACACGACCATTAAATAGTAAAGACCTATCTTCGTGCCTATGATGGACCAGCCTTCGATGGCCAACTCCATTTGTGCAATACCTTCCGTCTTCTTCCCAAGCTGCACTAAAGCCCAGCCATGCATGAAAGTTGCTCCTGCTAACCACAGTGGGAATTCCTGTTCTCGCGATAGGTGAATGGCCAATTCCGCTCGCGCTTGCGCCAATTGAACATCACGCTGAAGAACATGATGCCAGGCGCTAAAATATATAGCAGTTGCTTCGCTGAAGGGGTGCGATACGATTTTGGCAAAGTTCATTGCTTGGTGATCCACAGCAAGTGCCTGCTCGGGATATCCAAGCAACCACAGTAGATGTGCAGAAAAAGAGAGACACATCAATCCGCCATCTTGTCCGTATCTCAAGCACATCTCCCGTTGCAACGAGCTATCATACCGGGCGATACCTTCTTCAAAGCGGTCCAACGCAACCGTCAATTTGCCATGATGGAACAACGTGATACCAAGCAAAGTACGTGCGAAAATGAACTGCACCGCATCTTCCTCACAGGCAATTTGCAAACTCTGCTCCGCCAGTTGCAGGGCTGTTGGAATCATCCCGCTTATCGCGTAGAACATCCACAACCCGCTCAGTACATCGAAAGACTGCGGCGAATCTTTGAAGAGATCGCTCAAGGTTTGTGCCCGGGCGTAATTTGTTTTGACTTCTTGCGCAGCGTATCCTCTTACTTTCACTAGCGCTAAACCCAAAGTACAACGCAGAGTCAATTCGTGTTGAAAACGTTCCGGTCCTTCCGGAAGTCTTTCCAAAACTTCGAGTCCATGGGTGAGCAAGGCAATCGCCTCCATATCGGCTGAGCGCTCAATGGCCTGTTGTCCGGCCTGCAACCAGTAGGGTACTGCTTGATCATTACATCCCGCCTCGGTGTAGTGATGCGCCAGCCATTCGGGATGCGCCTTTGCGATGCTCGGAAAGTGCGTGGCTAATACCTCAGCAATCCGTTGATGATAGTCTTGACGGGTACTCTGAAGCAGGGATTGATAGGCTGCCTCCCTTGTCAGCGCATGTTTGAAGCTATAACCGGACTCGGCCAACCGAGAGTTCAAATAGAGCAGTTCGGCGGCCTGAAGTAACTCAAGATGCTCTTGCAGCGCCGTTTCTGAGAGTTCACTAACCGATTGCAGCACTGCGAGCGATTGTTCCTTGCCCAAAACGCCGCCATTTGCACGAGCCGCCGGGTTG
>JAAUQA010000353.1 GCA_012032855.1 Candidatus Competibacteraceae bacterium | reverse complement strand
ATTTTGTGCTGCTGGACGAACCCTTCGCTGGCGTCGATCCGCTTTCGGTGCAGGATATCCAACGCATCATCGAACATTTGTGCGACCGCAACATCGGTGTATTGATCACCGATCACAATGTGCGAGAAACACTGGGTATCTGCGACCGGGCCTATATCTTGAACGGCGGTCAGGTGATTGCCGAAGGCACACCCGAGATCATTCTTGCCGATCAGCAAGTACGAGAAGTTTACTTAGGCGAGTCGTTCCGATTATAACTACGCGGAAGCTTGTTGGTATGCGCAAGCTAATCGCTGACGGTTGAGAGCGCTTAAGGCGGGTTAGTCATGAGGCCGAGGCAAAAAATACCTGCTGGCATGATAGCTGCTATAGTTATGCACAATGGGTATTGTTCCATACAGTGACCAGCCTATCCGCTCGCATTTTTCACAGTGCATTCATAACATTGGGTTTTTTGGTTTATGAGGCAGTCTTTACAACTCCGCTTGGGGCAACAACTCACGATGACCCCACAGTTGCAACAGGCTATCCGCCTATTGCAGCTTTCCAGTTTGGATCTACAAACAGAAATCCAACAAGTGCTTGATTCCAACCTGATGTTGGAACGAGCCGATGAGTCCCAAGAGTATGCGCCGACCAGCGACGCGTCATCTCCCGGAGACAACGGCGACGCCAGCGCCGAACCTGAACGTGAGGCAGCCAGCACTGACAATGACTCCGCTGCGGCGGAAGAAATACCCGTAGACAGTAACTGGGATGACAATGAAGACTTCTACGACGGGACAACATCGTTCTCACGCGACGATGACGATAACCGTGATCCCTTCGAACATCGCACGGCAGGCGCCGAGTCCTTACGCGATTATCTGCTGTGGCAGATGCGCCTGACACCGTTTAGCGACAGCGATACGGCCATAGCGTTGGCGATTATTGATGCAGTGGATGATGCCGGCTATCTCTCGTTGTCGCTTGAGGACGTTCACCAAGGTCTCAACGACGAACTTGAACTCAGTGAAGTGGAAGCCGTGTTACACCGTATTCAACGGTTTGATCCACCCGGGGTAGCGGCGCGTAACCCGGCGGAATGCTTATTATTGCAATTGGAGCAACTACCTCGCACCACGCCTTTTCTCAGCAAGACGCAGGATTTGGTCAAAAATCATTTGGAGTTGTTGGCGGGGCGTGATTTTACCCCGCTCATGCGGCGACTCAAGGTCACCAAGGAAGAATTGCAAGAAATCATAGCGCTCATTCAAACCCTCAACCCCCACCCGGGCACCCAGATTTCTTCTGCAGAGCCGCAGTATGTTGCACCTGATGTATTTGTTTATCGGCAAAAGAACAGCTGGCGAGTCGAATTAAACCCCGAGAGCACCCCCAAGTTGCGGATCAACCGGCAGTATTCGCAGCTGGTACGCCGTGCCGATAACAGTAACGACAATCTGTATTTAAAAAATCATCTTCAAGAAGCCCGCTGGTTCCTGAAAAGCCTGCGCAACCGCAACGAAACCTTGCTCAAAGTGGCTACTTGCATCGTCGAACGACAGCGGGACTTTTTTGAACACGGCGAAGAACATATGCGCCCCCTAGTGCTACGTGACATTGCCGAAACGATGAGCATGCACGAATCCACCATTTCCCGGGTGACCACCCAAAAGTACATGCATACGCCGCGTGGGATCTACGAGTTCAAATACTTCTTCTCCAGCCATGTCGGTACCAACGACGGCGGTGAATGTTCTTCAATCGCCATTCGCGCCATGATCAAAAAACTGATCGCTGCGGAAAACCCGCGCAAACCGCTCAGTGACCACAAAATCGCCGAATCTCTTAGTACTGAAGGAGGAATTAAAGTCGCACGCCGCACTGTGGCGAAATATCGGGAGGTTATGTCCATTCCCTCCTCTACCGACCGTAAACGTCTGGCTTGAAGCCGGGCGTTGCACGCCGCCCTTGGGCGAATCGAAGTAAAACTGCCAGTTAAGGAGTTAATAATGCAAATCAATCTGACTGGACATCACATCGAAATCACTCAGCCTCTGCGTGATTATGTCCACGACAAACTAGGCCGCATTGAGCGTCATTTCGACAACGTGACTCAGGTGCACGTCGTGCTCAGTGTCGAGAAATTGCGGCAAAAAGCTGAAGCCCGGGTTCATGTCGCCGGCAATGATATTGTCGCTGACGCCGTGGGTGAAGACATGTACGCTTCGATTGACGCAATGACCGACAAGATTGATCGGCAGGTCAAAAAGCACAAGGAAAAACTCACCGACAAACACCGTGGCGACAAAGTCCGGGTTCATCTCTAAACCCAACCCTGGGTAAATGATCGTTAGCTTATGAATATTACAGACCTGATTACTGCCAAGCGTATCGCCTGCGATGAGGTGGTGACTAGCAAAAAGCGCGTGCTTGAATTGCTGGGCGAGCTCATCGTCGAGGAGCAAATCGATCTCACCGCTCGGGAAGTGTTCGATACCTTGGTCGGGCGAGAACGCTTGGGCAGCACCGGTCTGGGCCATGGGGTCGCTCTGCCCCATGGCCGTCTTAGCCAGATCCAACATGCTATCGGTGCCTTTATCAAGCTTAAGCAAGGCGTCGACTTCGACGCCATCGACCGACAACCGGTGGACTTGATCTTCGCCTTACTGGTGCCGGAGCATTTCACTGACGAACACCTGAAGATCTTGGCCTATCTCGCCGAGATGTTTAGCGATTCCGCCTTTTGTCAACAGTTGCGCAGTGCTGAATCGAACGACACCCTGTTCGTTCAATTCAGCCGTTGGCAGACTTCCTGATGCTTGATCGCAACATGAGCGAGCCCATCACTGCCCGAACCGTCTTTGCAACCCTGGAAACGGCGCTGACGCTCAGTTGGGTCGGTGGCCAAGCGGGTGCCGAACAGGTGTTGCGGACAGCGAATGAAACCGACTTCGCGTGGGTGGGACGGCTGAATTGGATTCAGCCGGCTCGCATACAGATACTGGGTGCCGAAGAATTTAATTTTTTGCAAAGTTTGGATAATGCCGAGCGGGAAATGTTGATCAGCCGCTTACTCACTGCCCCTACGTCAGCAGTGCTGGTGTGCGGTGACTCAGCCTATGCCCTGCAGTTACAGGCTGCCGCCGACCAGGTAAAGGTGCCACTTTGGTATACGCCGGAACAGCCCAGCACGGCGTTGGAATGGCTGATCGATTACCAACGTAGTCAGGGTCCATCCACGCTGGTTCACGGCGAGTTGTTGGAAGTGTTCGGCTTAGGCGTGTTGATTACCGGAGCCAGCGGCACCGGTAAAAGTGAGTTGGCTTTGGAGCTGATCAGCCGCGGTCATCGTCTGATCGCAGACGATACTCCCCAGCTAATGCGGGTAGCCCCCAACGTTCTGGAGGGAACTTGTCCGCCGGCATTACGAGACTTTTTGGAAGTACGGGGCCTGGGTATCCTCAATATTCGTCGCATGTTCGGCGATAGCGCAATCAAACGCAACAAACGGGTCCGTTTGATTGTACGATTAGTCCGTGCCGAGGAGATGGAGTTGCCGGCTGAGTTGCGTTTACATGGCGCGCGTGTCAGCCGAGAGATTCTAACCGTCCACGTACCACAACTCAGTTTGCCTATCGCTGCCGGACGCAACCTGGCGGTGTTGCTGGAATGCGCCGTGCGCGATCATATTCAACGTTTACAAGGCTATTATGCCGATCAAGAGCTCACCGACCGTTTGCAGCAGGAGATGACCCGATCATGCGCATAATCGCCGTCAGCGGCCTGTCCGGAGCCGGCAAGACCATCGCCTTGCAAACCCTGGAGGATCTCAATTATTACTGCGTAGATAATCTACCCCTCAAACTCCTGCAACCGTTCGCCCAGGAAATCCTTGCCCGCGAAGATGCCTTGTTTCACAACACGGCGGTGGGTATTGATGTGCGCAATTTCCTGGACGAGCTGGACAGTTTTCCCACCGCTGTTAGCCGAATTGCGCCGCACCGGATTGACCGTGGAAATCTTGTTTCTGCAAGCAGCCGATGCGACGCTGTTGAAACGCTACAGCGATACCCGTCGCAAACACCCGTTGAGTAAAGAAGGCGTGCCGCTCAGCGAAGCGATTCGTCAAGAGCGCCTGTTACTGAAATCCATCGCTGCTCATGCCGATCTGATTATCGACACCAGTCAAACCAACGTGCATCAACTGCGCGAACTGGTCCGCAATCGTTTACATGACACACCGGTCGGTACCGTCTCCATTCTGTTCGAATCGTTCGGTTATAAGCACGGTATCCCACCCCACGGTGATTTTGTGTTCGATGTGCGCTGCTTACCCAACCCCCATTGGGAACCCCAGTTGCGTGCCTTGACCGGGCTTGATGACGACGTGATTGCGTTTCTCGAACAGCAACCACAAGTCAGTCGGATGATTGGCGATTTACAGCAATTTCTGGAAACCTGGATTCCCTGCTTCGTCACCGGTGGTCGCAGCTATTTAACGATTGCTATCGGCTGCACGGGGGGGCAACATC
>JAAUQA010000352.1 GCA_012032855.1 Candidatus Competibacteraceae bacterium | reverse complement strand
ATGGGGGACAGTTTAACCCTCCTTCTCAATCTGCGTCAGATTTCTTTCTCAGTACCGGACCGTAGTCGTATTTGCCCACGCACACAAACGAACACAGCGCTAAGTCTTCCTCGTCCAGTTCCAAGCACCCCAGCGCCTGCGCCGTGTCGGTATCGCCGACCAACAGATAGCGCAACAATTGGGTTGGCAAGATATCAAGCGGCATCACCGCCTCGTAGTTGCCGATCGGCACCATCGCGCGCGGACTGCCGTTCTGGGAAGTGGTCAGCGCGAATTTGTTGGTGTTGCCGGGTAGACCCGACAAAAAGACCTTCAGTATGGAAAATTTGTTTTTGCCGGCAGGGTTGATCCAACCGAAAAATTCCCGCTCTCGGCCTTCGGCCAATACACTCAGTTCGAAATGATAGCGTCCGAGATACGCCTCTGTTCCCAACGCCCGCCGTCCCCCTAGAATCGAACCCGAAATCGGACGACAATCGATGTCTTCCAACTCGTTTTCCAATAACTCATCAGTGTTGGCGCCCATGCGGGTGCGTAGCAAGCGCGGTTTGGATACCGGCGGCCCTCCTAACGCGACGACACGATCCAACCACAACTGCCCCGTTGTGAACAGCTTACCGAACGCAATCACATCCTGAGGATTCAGATGCCAAACGGTTTTTTCCGCACTCACCGGATCCAGAAAATGCATATGGGTGCCGGGCAGTCCTGCCGGGTGCGGTCCCTCGAAAGAGGCGACTTGGTAGCGTTCTCCAGCAGGCACTGGAATATCGCTGTCGGGCGACTTGCAGACAAAAATCGAGCCCTCGGTCAAACGACTGAGCACCGCCAGCCCATTGAGAAAATCTTCTCGATGGGCCTCAATCACCACCGCCGGGTTCACCGCCAACGGGCGGGTATCCATAGCGGGGACGAAAATCGAGTGCGGTACGGCATCAGGAGCCGGTACTTTGCTGTACGGGCGAGTACGAAAGGCGGTCCATAAGCCTGAGTTAAGCAGATTTTCCCGGACTTGTGCCGCACTCAATTGCGCCAGTTCAGACGCCGGGTAAGCCTGAAATGTTTCCGCTTCCTCGGTGTCGTCCAAACGAATCACTACCGATTGCAGCGCCCGCTTCGCTCCGCGATGGATAGCGGCCACCACCCCACTACCAGGTGAGGTATAATTGACACCGGGTTTTACGGTCAGTCAATAGCGGTTGGCCGATTTTCACTCGATCACCTTCGCCGACCAACAGGCTAGGTTTAATCCCGACATAATCCCGACCGACCAAAGCGACTGAGGTAACGGGGGGTGCTTCGTGAATGACTTGTTCGGGTTCTCCCGCGATGGGGATCGTTAGGCCCTTCTTAATTTTGATCAGCATGGTTTCCAATCTCACGCGCTTGCACCTTAACATTCATATGAACTGCTAGGCAGCGACAGTAAATTTTTTCGCCGCTGAATACAACTACCCGTTAACATTGTTGCAGCAGCGATTGAGCGACATGACCCGTTTTGAAGACCGTGTCGACCGCATAAGGAATTGATTATAGCCCTAGTCAGCAGGGCACAAGACATTTTTCCACGGATTCTACTATTACAGTGAATCTATTCAACCCAGCAAATTGGCCGTTGCGCGCATTTTGAGCGGTCATTTGACAACATACAGAGGAAATCACATGCAACTGCGTCCGCGTCGTTCCGTTTTATATATGCCCGGAGCCAATGCACGGGCTTTAGATAAAGCCCGTAGTTTGGCGGCCGATGGCCTGATCCTGGATATGGAAGACGCTGTCTCTCCGGATTCCAAGGATCTTGCTCGTGAGCAAATCGTCGCGGCACTAACCCAAGGCGGTTATGGTCGCCGGGAAATCATCGTGCGGGTCAATGGTCTGGAAACCGCTTGGGGACATGACGATGTCGCTGCTGTCGCCAAAATCGGTGCCGGCGCGATTCTGTTTCCCAAAGTGGAGTCACCGGAACAAATTCACGCCGCCGTCAAAGCGCTGGATCAGGCCGCGCGCCAACCGATCTGCCGATCATGATCATGGCCGAAACGCCACGCGGCATCCTCAATATCAACGCCATTGCTGGCGCTAGCCCGCGCTTAGCCGCAATTGTTATGGGCACTTCGGATCTCGCCAAAGAATTGCGCGTGCGCCATACCCCCGACCGCATCGGCTTTCTCACCTCGCTGTCTTTGTGTGTTCTGGCCGCCCGCGCCCATAACGTCGATATTCTAGACGGAGTTTATCTGGATTTGAAAAACGATGCGGGATTTCGTACGGCGTGCGAACAGGGCAGAGATATGGGCTTCGATGGTAAAACCCTGATTCATCCAAATCAATTGGCGATTGCCAATGAGGTCTTTGCACCCGCTGAGAAAGATATCAGTACCGCTCGGGAAATGATTGCCGCCTGGGAACAAGCCCGTGCGGAAGGGAAAGGCGTTGCGGTCGTCAACGGCAAGTTGGTGGAGAATTTACATGTCGATGAAGCCCGCCGCACTTTTGGCGGTCGCCGAATCGATTCAAGCACTGACTGAATAGTTCAGCGTGGTGAAAACCCGAGGCGCACTAAACAGCGGCGCCTCGGCAAGGTTATAGGGCCAGTGTATCCAGGTATTTTTCGGCATCCAATGCCGCCATACAGCCGGTACCCGCAGAGGTTACCGCTTGACGATACACATGATCCGCCACGTCGCCCGCAGCGAATACGCCAGGTATGCTGGTTGCTGTCGCCCCACCCTGCAGGCCGCTGTTGACGATGATGTAGCCGTCATGCATCTCTAATTGACTGGCGAATAATTCGGTATTGGGTTTGTGGCCTATCGCGATGAATACGCCTTGCACATCCAGCTCGGTCAGTTGATCGGTTTTCAGGTTACGGAGCCGAGCACCGGTAACGCCACTTTCATCACCCAGCACTTCATCAAGTGTCTGGTCCAGGGCAAGGCGGATATTGCCATTCTCGACCTTGTCCATTAACCGACTGACCAAGATTTTCTCAGCGCGAAACTGATCGCGGCGATGCACCACAGTTACCTCAGCGGCGATATTCGATAAATACAGCGCTTCTTCGACCGCCGTGTTACCGCCGCCGATAACGGCGACGTTCTGATTGCGATAAAAAAATCCATCGCAGGTTGCACAGGCGGATACTCCTTTACCCAAAAACTGCTGCTCGGAGGGCAAGCCCAAATACTTGGCTGTCGCGCCGGTAGCGATGATTAGCGCATCCGCCGTGTATTCACCGGCATCGCCGAGTAGACGAAACGGCTTTTCTTCCAGGCTGACGGTATGGATGTGATCAAAGATAATCTCTGTATTGAACCGCTCGGCGTGTTGCTGCATGCGCGCCATTAAGTCGGGACCAAGCAGATGTTCGGGGTCACCCGGCCAGTTTTCGACTTCCGTGGTGGTCATCAATTGGCCACCCTGAGCCAAACCGGTGATCAACACCGGATTCAGGTTGGCGCGAGCCGCGTACACCGCCGCCGTATAGCCGGCCGGGCCGGAACCCAGGATAAGCAACCGGCAGTGTTTGGTGGTACCCATGGGCTATTTCCTCAAATCTGTATCGATAGGCATTATATATAGATCGGCAACGAGCACTTGGCAGCTGCGTGATGTGCAAACCTTAAAGAATTTCAGCGTTTTTCGCCAGAAATTCAACTTTAGCAGCAATCGGTAGCCTAAAATAAAGCCGAAAATTGTGAAAACTGATTTACGTAATTATCTTGATGAATAAGATCTATTAATAGTGTGTGATCAGCCATTCCTTGGCAAGGATATGAGGACAGCTATTAAACAACAAATGTTTAGGTGCCGAGGTTAAGCGCCAGAATTTTTTCAATGATATCCGGCGCATCCCACTCAATATCGCCCTCCACCTTATACACTACGTGTCCTTCGGGGTCGACGACAAAGGTAGTCGGCAAGCCTCTGACCGGCCATGATTCAGTTAATTCTTCTTTGTTACCCAGCAGAACGGGAAAGTCGACAGACAGGTTTTCGAAAAACTTCATCACATCATCTTTGCTGTCGCTCCAATAATTGACGGCTAAAACCACACCGCCTTTGTCCCGGATCTGTTCCCAGGTCCGCTGTAACGAGGGCATTTCCTTGCGACAGGGCGCACACCAAGTCGCCCAAAAGTTGATCACCACAACCTTGCCTCGATAGCCCGATAGGCTATGCGTCTGGCCTGCAATGTCAGGATAGCTAAAATCAGCGGCGGTCGGTTTGTCCGGCAGTTCCACCAATGTCTGTAATTTCTTACCGGCACTTTGTTGGGCGGCTGCGTTGCTGACGACACAGGATAAAAACACTGCTGTAAAGACGGTCATGATCGCCTGGGGCAACGCACCAATAGTCATTCGTTTCATGATCATTCTCCGACAACCCGGATTATAGGCTTGGATGTTGTTAGCAATTGTCTAATCCGGGGATGAGAAATAAAAAAGGCGGCTGCCGAAGCAGCCGCCTTGACCGTTAGGCATCTCAGCGACCGGATTCAGTTACTGAGAACCGCCGAACAACTCCT
>JAAUQA010000351.1 GCA_012032855.1 Candidatus Competibacteraceae bacterium | reverse complement strand
GTCTTAAATGATGCCTAGCGTTCAAAGTCGATTACTCAATGGATTCTTCCGTACCGTTGTGCGGCCGCGTCTTAGAGGAGCTGTGGACATCACTCAGTTGCGCGACTTCGTCGCCCGGATGGATGCCAAACTGGCGCAACCCGCACCGGATCAGCAGGCCAGTCGTATTGCGCTGGGCGGGGTCCCCTGCGAGAAGTTCGAATCGCCCGTATCGAGGCCAGACCGCGTCCTGCTGCACTTGCACGGCGGCGGATTCGCCTTTCACGCACCTAGAATCTTCGCCGGATTTCTCGGGCGACTGGCAAGCAGGTTCGGCGCGACAGCCTATCTTCCAGATTACCGGCTAGCACCGGAAAATCCTTTCCCCGCCGCTCCGGAAGATTGCTCGGCGGTTTACCAGGCATTGCTGGACCAGGGAATCGCTGCGAACCGCATCGTCATCTCGGGCGATTCGGCGGGCGGATGTCTGGTGTTGACGACACTGCAGAGCGCCCGCCAAACCGGATTGCCCATGCCGGCGGCGGCGGTATTGCTGTCGCCGGCCAGCGAGCTGGCCACACCGAGTTCCAGCATGATTGCCAATGCCCGCCGGGACCCGATGTTTCATCCTGAAACGCTGTATTGGTTCAGGGACGCTTATCTGGGCGACGCCGATCACTTCCAGCCGTTGGCTTCGCCGTATTACGGAGAGCTTCGATCGGGACCTCCCTCCCCTGCTGTCGTGAGTAGGCGGGTAGCACCGAATTGCTGCTTGAGGATACCCTGGGCGTTGCACGCCGGGCGAGGGGAGCCGGGGTCAGGGTGCAGGCGCAAGTCTGGCGCGGCATGGTCCATGTGTTCCCGCTATTTACGCAGCTACCGGAAGCAGGTGTGGCCCTGGATATGATCGGCACATTCATGAATACCGCGCTGAATGCGCCGGATCGGCTTACCTTGCCGGGTGCAATAGCCCAGGGTGTCGTTCCGGTGAATACCTTTACCTAGCATCACTTCGCGTTGCCTGTCGCGGGCGACCGATCCTGGCGCTCCACCAGCCAGGATTCGAGTCGGTCGAGGGCGTCGCTCAGCTCATTGGTCACGGGGTGTTGCAACTCAGCTAGGCGATTGACTTCCGGCGGGATAACCAAATGACTATTAAAGCGCCGGTCACGCTCAGCCAGGATATCCGTACGCAAGGTGATGCCATGCCGAGCCAACAGCGGTTTGAGAACAGCCTGACGGTCGCGCAGATCGGTACGGGTGGTTTGATACGCGTGTTCGCAGACTCGCACCCGCTGGGCAAAGCTGAAAATCCGGGCAAAGAACATATCGGCGTCGCGTGGGCTCGGTTCGAACAACAGGATATCCTGATCCGGGTATTGGTTCGCATAGCGGGCCAGACCGGCTTTCATCCGCGAATGGATCACGATGCGGGTGGCTTGCGCCATGACCGCCGGTAGACCGCCGTCGACAAGGGAAGTCAGGCTTTTCTGTTGTTGGGGATCCACCAGCCGGGGATTAAACGAAACAATGGGATTGATGCAAATCAGCAATTCCGCTCCCGCGACCAGCGCGGTCGAAGCATGAACCGTCTTTTTAACGCCGCCATCCACATAATAACGACCATCAATTGCTACTGGCGGAAATAACCCAGGTACGGCGGTACTCGCCTGCACAGCCTTGGAAATGGGTACATGATCCTGACCGGGTGCGCCAAAACGGGTGATTTCGCCGGTGTCCAGATTCATCGCCACCACGAACAGCCGCCGTTTCAGTTTACGAAAGTCGTTGGTTCGCCCACGGCTGCGGTAGAGATTGGTGAGAAAGTGGTTGATGCGTTCGTTGTCCCATAGTCCCGGTGGTACCGCGCTCAGCAATTGGCTGACGAGTGCCCCCGGCAGGCTGATATCCCGCGGGTTCTGGAAAGACTGCCAAGCCGCCTTGAGCAGCAGACCGGGCAGGGTAGGCAGCCCGTGCGCAAATCGACGCCATGCAATTCTGAAAAAATGCTCCGGATTCACAGGAAACGCCGTGGATTGATTGAGCACCAGAACCTGACAGAGCTTGGCGGGGGTAAAGCCGTTGGCCAGCGCCGAGGCAACGACCGCCCCGGCGCTGACTCCGACATAGATTGGCAGGTTATGAAAAGAGATGCCGTCCAGCGCTTCCTCTAAAGCGAGCAAGGCGCCGATTTCATAGGTAATGCCCAAGGGACCGCCCCCCGCCAGGGCCAGTCCGATACACGGGCTTGGAAGCGCCGGCATCAGCTGGACGCGACGAATCGCCGGCGTCGAACCGGCCCATCATCATCCCGAACATCCTTTGCTGCGGGTTTCATTAATACGGCCTGCAACTCGGTGAAGGCATCGCCCAGGTAATTGGCCAAGCGTTCCACGTCGGGCAGCGCCTCGCGGCAAGCCAGCACTCCGAAATCCAGGCTGTCGGCATGACTGGTGATGGTGATATTGAGCGCCAACCCATCAATCAACATCGACAAGGGATACTGGGCCACTAACTGGGCCCCGTTGAGATAAAGCGTTTGTCGCGGTCCGGGCACATTGGAAATTACCACATTCGCCGGCGGCGCAATGTGCGCACTCACTCCCAGCCGTTGGATGAGCACCAGCAAACCGCCCAATAACAGGATCTGTTGACCGGTGGTTTCCATGGATTGTGCGCTGAACTGAACCTTGGCCGCGTTAGCCGAAGCTTTGATCACGGCGAAACGTTGGCGTGGATCGGACTGCTCGGTAGCCAAACAGCATAGCACGGCAAACACCTGGTTGCCGCTGGATGGACTGGTTTGCGCCGAACGCATGGAAACCGGCATGAAAGCAACCAGGGGCTGCGCGGGCAGAGCCTGCTTGGTGGCGAGGTATCGCCTGAGCGCACCGGCGCAAACAGCAAGCACCACATCGTTCACGGTGGCGTCGGCGACCTCGCTGAGCGTTTTGACCGCTGTCAGGGACAGGGTATGAACGGCTAAGCGACGCTGCGCCGAAACCGGCAAGTTGAGTACCGTTTGGGGTGCGGAAAAAGGCAGCGGTACGTTGCTTTGCCGCAGATTAACCGCTTGCAGCCCCGCTTTCGCCAAGCTCACCGACAACTCAGGTAGGGAACGCAGTTGGCCGAGCACCCCGGCGCAAGCTTTGCCGACTCCGGCTATTAATCCCACCGATGATCCTCGGTCAAGGTCTCGCCTGGGGGTTGCCACAGGGTCTGGGTAGCGCGGGCGTCAATGGACCGGCAAAAGGTATTCACCATGAGATTGAGGCCGGAAACGCCATCGACGAGCGCATGATGGATCTTGCAATAAATAGCGACGCGTCTGCCCTGCACCCCTTCGATAAAATAGATTTCCCACAACGGCCGCGAGCGATCCAGGACCTGGCCATGCAGATGTTCGACCCAGGCTAGTAGTTGCGCTTGGGTTCCCGGTTTAGGCAAGCGCGCGTAATGGACATGATGGTCGAGATCGAATTGCTCGTCTTCGATCCAACTCGGCAAATCCAACCGGGGTACAGGAACCTTGAGCTTGAGGTTGAAGGGCGGGCTAACGTGTCGCCAATCGGGCAGGCTTTCACGCAGGCTACGGAAGAAATGGCCGCGATAGCCTTTGGGCAACTGAAATATCCATAATCCAGCTACATGCGCCGGTTTATCGACGGTTTCCATTTGCAGGAACGCCCAATCGGTGATGCTTAGCTTATTCATGATCTTACCCTGACGATCCAGCCCATGCGTTGAGGTTCCCGGCCGCCGAATTCCTTCGGACCTTGTCGGACCGTCGGAGCCGCCAACTTCATTCCGTCTCCAACCCGCCGCCGCAGCGCAGCGTAGTACAGCACCGGAATAACCACCAGGGTCAGCAGGGTGGATACAAGTATCCCGAAGATCAGCGAAATCGCCAAACCGTTGAAAATCGGATCGTCCAGAATAAACAACGCGCCCAGCATCGCCGCCAATCCCGTCAAAATAATCGGTTTGGCCCGCACCGCCCCAGAGCGAATCACCGCCTCCTGAAACGGCACGCCGTTGGCCACCTCCAGGTTGATGAAATCCACCAGCAAAATTGAGTTGCGGACGATGATGCCCGCCAGCGCAATCATGCCGATCATGGAAGTGGCCGTAAACTGCGCCCCCAACAGCGCATGGCCCGGCAGCACGCCGATGAGAGTGAGCGGAATGGGGGCCATGATGATCAGTGGCACCAGATAGGACCGGAACTGCGCCACCACCAGCAGGTAAATCAGCACCAGTCCCACCGAATAGGCGATGCCCATGTCGCGGAAGGTTTCGTAGGTGATCTGCCATTCACCGTCCCACTTCAGGCTGTAGCCGTAAGGGTTGTCCGGCTGGCGAACAAAAAACTGCGCCAACGGCCCGCTCCCCGCTAGGGGCTGTTCCGATAGTGCGGCGAACATCTCGAACATCCCGTACAGCGGACTGTCCAACGGCCCCGCCATGTCGCCGAACACAAACACTACCGGCAGCAAATCCTTGTGATAAATGGTGTGTTCCCAGGTGGATTCCACAACCGTGACAATTTCCGAC
>JAAUQA010000350.1 GCA_012032855.1 Candidatus Competibacteraceae bacterium | reverse complement strand
GCAAGGCCATATGCCGCCGACAGTAGCGGTGCGGGAATTGATCAAGAAATACGAGGGTGAGTAGGTCTGTCGCTGAATCCGTGTAGATTGTTTGGAAGGAATACACTATGGGTCTGATTTAACGCCGAAATTGAATTAGGCAACCCAAGGAACAGGACTATCAATCCCATGACAGTCAAGGCTTTGGTTGATACCGGACCATGTCGCCATACAGCTTGAACTTGAGGAGCTTTATAAAAGAGAAGTCACCACTGCCGATGGCAAGAAGTATTTATCGACCCTACGTAGGCCGATCGAATTAAAGTTTGCAAATCGGGGCTATTTTACCGGCGCGCTGGTGTTAGGTGATAAAGTGCTGTTAGGAGCCGTACCGATGGAAGATATGGATGTGGTGATTTCCCCGGCAAAACAAATGCTCACGGTTAATCCGGAAAGCCCCAATATCGCCATGTCAATTGTGAAATAACGCACCCATCAATTAACTAGCACTAGCGCGGCATCAGGGCTTTAAAACAGAGCATTTACAAAGCCCTGACGCCTTACGAATGAGTTTATTGTCAAAGGTGAAAAACTGCTCGTATTGTTGGCTTTGCGTCAGATGTAGTGCATCGGCAAAGTCCAATCCTAGTTCATGCCACTGGATAGCTTGGGCAACCAAATTTGGATTAGTAACATGCACATTGGGGAGACCGAACAGTTTAGTCAATGCACCGCAAATAGCATTTGGAGTAAAACCGTAGGCATATCGAAGCACCCATTCGGATTCTAGAATGACCGTGTCTGGGATAAACACTTCATTATTTTCAAACAATGTGAGCGATTTTTTAAACTGTTGCTGGTCATCGCACGTAAGGAAACGCACCACAATGTTGGTATCAACCGCTATCACGGATTCGCTCTTTCACACCCCGCCTAATCGCTTGTTCCATATCATCGAGTGTTTTCGGTTCGCCTTCATACCGAAGACAAGAGGCGACATCGTTTATGCTTGTCTCCTGAAAGGGCATCTTAGGCTTTAACAGCACACCATCGCCCGTATCGATGACCACGAGTTCTTGGCCTGGCTCCCAACCGTGCGACGCTCGCAGAGGTTTAGGAATAATGACTTGGCCTTTGCTTGAGAGTTTTGTTGTTTCCATAGGATACACTTTGGGTAAGAATTATGTAAGAATCCTAAGGTATTATTCAAGCAAGTCAAGTGATCGTTATAGGCAACCCTAACTAGGCCCTCAACCCGATCGTTCGCTTCGCTCTCGGGGGGTTAACTTTGTCGATATTCAGACTCATGCGACTGCGCCTCTCAATCGGATTGAGTCTCTTTCTAGCCCTCAACGCTTGCGTCATCAACAACACCTCCGAACGTCTGCTTGCCGATTATGTACAGCGGGTCGAAAATGCCACCGGCATGAATGCACAGACATCCCGCTCATCGACGGTTTTACTCGCCTATCCAACGCAACGCCTGCTCAAGTTACCGATGGACGATATGCGGATCAGTGTGGCGGATTATATGGGTCTGCGTCATTGCCGGTTGTTCAATTTGGTCAGCGAACGCAACAGTTTGTTGGGCAAAGTGATGCCGCTTTCTCAGCAACTGGTTTACGAGATCGAATTCTTGCGGGAAGCCGCAATTTGCCGCCAGCGATTAAAGACCGACTCGAAAGGCGATAAACCAACGGATCAGGCGTTGCTGGAAATGATCCAGGCCAAACGGAAAACCTTTCCAATCGTATTCTGGAATGCGACCTTCGCCAGCCCGGAAATGGCCAAAGTATTTAGTCAGGCTGCCGATGCGTTGCCGCTGGATGAAAATAATACCCACATCGATTCACGTCAGGCGATTGATTACTTGATCAATCTCGGCGAGCAAGCCCCCCAATTCGCAACGAAACCCGACA
Organism: Candidatus Competibacteraceae bacterium; assembly: GCA_012032855.1. The sequence goes on along the minus strand of JAAUQA010000350.1, from coordinate 2,642 downwards.
TCGCGGAACTGGAAGAGCAATACTTTGCTCTGCAACTACACCGCTATGGCGGTCGTTTGCTGAAATCTGTCGCCGAACTAAGCGACACGTTAAACCGCGCCGCCGATGCGTTGGAACGCATGATGGAAAAGGGGCCGGTCTGTCGTCAGAACAAGCCCATCAAAAAGGCGCGGATTTTGAAAAACGTGTTTAGTAAATACTACGTCGGTACCGTTCAACGCCATTTGTCACGGATTGATCGGCAAGGGCAGCAGTGGTTGGAAGCCATTGAACATTTCGTTCGCATCCAACAGGTCGAGTTGCCCCCTGCCTTCGCCAATTATCGAGCCCGAATGCTGGCCTTGGATGGGAAACTATGGCAAGGATTTAGGAACGCTACTAAACGACACACCCTGGCTTGGAAAAGCTTATTCGACCAGTGCGGGTTGCTGCCGCAAACCGAATAGCAGCCTGTGTCCGCTATTCGGTTAACGAACCGAAGGCACATACATCAGTCCACCATTGGTCCACAATGCATTTTGCCCGCGCTGCATTTTCAAGGGTGAATTCAATCCGACGTTCCGATCGAAGGATTCGCCGTAATTGCCCACTTGCTTGATGATGTTGTACGCCCAATCCTCACCAAGCCCGAGCTGTTTGGCGGCATTTCCCTCCAGCCCTAATAGATGGCGGATCATTGGATTGGTCGCGTTTTGTTTGACGCGGTCAACATTGAGACTACTAACCCCTTCCTCTTCGGCATTGACCAGGGTAAATAAACTCCATTTGACAATGTTTAACCACGCATGATCGCCTTGGCGGACCGCGGGACCTAGCGGTTCTTTAGATATGAACTCCGGTAAAACCACCGAATCATTCGGGTTGCCAAATAACGTTCTCAGTGCATAGAGCTGCGATTGATCGCTGGTCAGTACATCGCACTGTTTTTCTTCATAGGCTTGGCGTGCGGCTTCCGGAGTTTCCACATAGACCGGACGGTATTGCATCTGATGAATGGTGAAGTATTCCTTCAGATTAAGCTCGTTAGTGGTGTTTTTCGTCACGCAGACAGAGACGCCATTCAACTCTAAAGCGCTTCGCACACCCTGCGCTTTTCTGACCATAAAGCCTTGACCGTCGAAGTAATTGATACCGGCAAAACTGATTCCCATTGAGGTGTCGCGGGTCATATTCCAAGTGGTGTTGCGCGAGAGAATATCGATCTTCCCGTCTTGCAGCGCCTCAAAACGTTCCTCGGTTGTCAAAGGAAGGTAGGTGACTTTGTCGGCATCGCCGAACACCGCAGCGGCGACCGCGCGGCAAAGATCAACATCCAGGCCACGCCAAACGCCTTTGTCATCAGCCATTGAAAAGCCGGGAATACCAGTGCTCACGCCGCATTGAATAGACCCTCGTTTTTTGACATCGTCCAGCGTGGAAGCGATGCCGTTGCTGCTGAATAAACAGCCCATAACAATGACAGTGACCATCATCCATCGGGTGGAGAATTTCATCTGCTATCCTCGTGTTATTAACATTTACCAGCTCGACAAAACCCATTGCGGTGGCTTGACATCCACTCCCTGCGAATTGCGACTCCACTGCATATTACCCGTCCCATCAGGGTCAACCAGGTAGTAGGGCGATCCTACCTGCGGTATCACTTCCACCGCGTAAAGATTGCCATTGATCCGATACTCTTTCATGGTGCGATTGTCATGGTCGGTAATGGTGACATTCGGCGTTGAACCGGGCAAACTGAGATCCAAATCCTCTACCCGTAAGTCTTTTGCCTGGGCGGTTAACGTACCCAGAATCATAGTTGGGATCACCAGCCTTTAATCAGCATCATATTGAATCCTTATAACAAAGGGTTACCCGCCACTCGATATTACGGCGCAAGAGTGTATATCAAAATCGGGCTTGAGGTGGCACGCCATGAAGTTCCGGCCCAGCGATCTTTCAGGGATTCGTTTGCACTGTCTGTGTTGTTTTCTATTCCTGAAATAGAATAAAAACGTTTTCGATAGAGTAAGGTTTCCAACTGGGAGCCTCGAAGGATCGGTATTCAGCACAAAAAACGACTTTAACAACAACATCGCCATTTTCTGACAGGCTGTTCAAACCCATTTCATTTCCTTTGGGGTCTACGGCAGTGACTGAATAGTAATTTTTTTATCAGAGATGTATTGCTGGACTTTCTCTACGATGTGTTGTTCTTCCTGTTCGGTTTTGCACTTAACCAGCTCTCCCCACATCGACTCTATCGTGTTCATTTGCCGGACCCCGTTATTGTATTTGTCGATAAGCGACTTAATCGTGCGGGAAGATCCGCTTCCAATCTTGTTTCATGGAAACCACCGTCCAGCCGCGTTTTTCGGCCTCATTCAGACCTTTATCAAGCCTCCCGATGTGACTGTCACGATCATAGGCATACTCTCGTTCCGCATCGTCATGGTGTACGAGAAGGCCAAGGCGGCGACCTTCACCGGCGGTCGTCCACTCCAACATCTGGAAATCACCATCGGAATTGCCAAATGCGGCAATCGGTCTTCGGCCAATGTGTTGGTTGATTCCCACCGGTTTGCCCGCTTTGTCGTCGATAAAATTAATCTCAGGTAGACGGACTAGCACCGGCTTGCCGTCGCGCACTTCGTACTGGG
>JAAUQA010000026.1 GCA_012032855.1 Candidatus Competibacteraceae bacterium | reverse complement strand
CGCGCCGGACACCAGGGGTGTTTTAGACTGCACGCACGCTACGTTGACCGCTAGACGGGTTGTCAAATTGTCGCTGGCATCGACTACCACATCCGCTAGGCGAACCTGTTCCAACAAATCGTTTTCGTCCAGGGCGCGATCGATTGGGAAGACTTGCACATGGGGGTTCAGTGCGCGCAAGGTGTCTTGCGCCGATTCCACTTTTAGGCGACCGATATCGGCTACACTGTGAATGATTTGCCGTTGCAGATTGGACAATTCGACGGTATCGAAATCCACCAGCACCAGTTGACCGACCCCGGCTGCGGCCAAATACATGGCTGCCGGTGCGCCCAGCCCACCCATTCCGATAATCAATATACGGGCCGCCAGTAACTTTTCCTGCCCGTCGATATCCACCTCCGGCAGCATGATATGCCGGCTGTAACGAAGCAGTTCCTCATCATTCATTACCGTGAGCCTCGGGTTTAACCACCACCGCGCTGGAAGTAGCGATCGAAATGGCGCAGAAAATCGCTCCTTTGCGCATTGGAGTAATCGTAGAAGGTAAACGTGACCTGAGTGACAGGAATTCTAAGCAAGGCTATCCGTCGCTCTTGCTCAGGGGCCAGGGTAATCGTTAGGCGACGGCCTGATTCGAATATATGCACCGTAGTGCCTTGTATTTCAAAGCGCCAACCGGCCAGCGCCCTCGTCAAGCTGCGAAAGAAGTCCCCATGAGTCAGCCCCATTTCGCGGGTGACTACTGCGGCTAACTGTTGCGTTTCAGCCACCGGCGACAGGTGGCCATATCGCTAACGCATCCTGCTCGTTGAGGGTCTGCTCGGTACGCTGTTCGGGTGCTACGTAGACTCCGTTGACCAGTACCAAATGAACCAAATCTCGTGGTAAGCGAAGCCGACTGATTACATTGTCGACGGTTTCGCTTTCGTCAAGTTCGAGGGTGCTGGCGTTGCGGATTGCACCGGGCGGCAGGTAATCCGCCAGCATTGCATAAAGTTTGATGGTGATTTGCATAATTCAACACCTACGCTGTGGTGGATAAGGTTTAATGAATTAATATGACCCAGTACTGAAGCACGTTTAGTGTCATTAGTAAACCAGATCTTGGGTCAAGTTCCGCAGTAGCCACTATATGAAACAGCTATTTGTAGGTTTTAGTTGCCCAGTAAGTAACTTCTAATAAGCTTTGCTGATCGTGGAAAATATCGTTTCATAAATAATGTTATGCGGGAGCGGTTTCTTAGTTTTAATAGTAATCTTTCTTTAAAACCACGTCTATCGTATATCAGATAAAATATGGCGTTGATGAATCTGCTGCGGTTTTCCAAGAAAGGATAAATAATAATTGGACTTTCTACTTTTTTTATTAGTTTAAAGTAGTTTCTTGTGTTTAACCACATTTCATACAAGCTTTTTCTTTTCTCACCAAAAAAGAGTTCGTCTTCGAAATAACATTCAGAAAATAATCGCATATCAAAATCTTTTGATGAATTTAGAAGAAGCTCATAGGGCATGGATGATTCTGGGTTTTTAATGTTGTAATGGGGAATGTGTTCCGCAAATCTGTCGGTGAAGTCGTGGATAAAATCGATAGCTCCTCTCTGAATTTCCCCAATCAGATAGTTTTCTATGTAAGTTGATTTGTCCTGTTCAAAAACAGGTGATGCCTTGATATTATTTTTGCAATAGCCAATACACGAGGGTGATCGCTGTGATATCAGATATTCTCTGATATGCCCGCTCACGCAAGGTGAGAACGGATAGAAAGTTTGAAATTCGAAACCGAGCCGCTTTGAATATATATCGGCAGTTTCCAAGTTGGTGTGTATATAGTAACCATCCACATGAAAGCCGAGCTCTGCCATGATCATCTGCGAGGTTGCGCTATACCCAATATCAACTATGGCATCATTTCCAGAAATATGCTGATCAAGGTAATTTTTGACAAGACATTGATAATCCTTTTTCTTTAATAAATCGAACCCCATGTGATTGATTGTGTTTATAAAGCGAATATAATCGTCTTTATTTTGAAATTTTTTATCGACCAGAATGCCATTCTCTTTTAGAGTGCTTGCGCTTAAATCATCAAGATCTTTGTCCAGAAATATTTTTGAGAAATCCTTTGCTGAGAGTGATTGAATGCGTATTAATTTATCTAATGAAAGATAATCAATATTCTTCTCTATAATGGCAGGGATAAGGGATTTTCGGGATAGGTGAATATAATTAGATCTAGGGGCATTCTCATAAGCGCGCTTTAAAACATTGTAGGCTAGGAGTGGGAGAAAGCCATCACGCGCTACAAAATGTATCGCATTGTAATTCTTTTTATTTATTGTTTCCAATAGCCATTTCACAAACCCAAACATATGAAACCCTAGGGCATAATAGCCAATAAAAAATGGGTCTGAGTTGAAGTCGGAGTGTTGTGCAAACGAGACAAAAGGGTTATCGAAATATTTATTGGCTACAGTCGCCAACATACAACGGATCAAAAAATGCTCTTTCGCGTATTCGTAGTTGATCCACAGACCTTCGGGACGAAAAAATAAATTAGCGCTGGCCCCGCTGTATTGGTGAGGCACTAAGTTTAATAGCTTATCTGTGGCCTTGGGGTAGTAAAAAGCGCTTATTCCCTTTTTTTCAGCATTAATTATATCGCTAGTCTTGTTGTCTCCTATATGAAGGATTCTTTTCGGACTGCAAGACGTTTCGCGGATGATATGATCATACATTCCTCCATGATGTTTCGACAATCTGGTTGCCGAAGAAAGATAAATTCTTTCGTACCCTTGATTCCGACTTTGTTAAGAATAGATACTATATTATCGTGTGGAAGATACATATCGGAAACAAGAACAATTTTGCAGCCGATATCGAGTGCCATATCATAAATTTCAATGGCGCTTTGTCTCGGTTCACTATATTGAATCTCTAACAATTGTTCAAGTTGCTTGATTTCCTCAGCAACAGCCATGTCAATATTATATTGCTCAATTAAATGAGCATAGATCTCGTCAAGAGTAATTTCCTCGAATTGGGGGTATTTGATGTTTGCCAGGGTTCTGACTGTTTTTTCAGCTTCTATTCTAATAGATGAAAAATCTACAAAGGCTTTGCTCTTGCAAAGTTGTCTAAATCTATTATTAAGTAAAACAAATAAATCCGATGGTTCGAGGAATGGTCTTACAACAAGAGTGTCGAATATGTCAAAACTGATGTAATCATATGCACCACTAGCAATTTTTGATTTCAGTAATTCGTAATTAGGGTTCCAATCTATGCTGAGGCTGTATATGAAGTGGTCACTCGTTTTTGAGGGATATAATTGGTCTGACCTGAATGCTTCTTTAAGTTTTTTGCGTGCTTTAGCTCTTTCGGGTTTCTTCAAGTTTGAATTATTTATATTGTCAACCCAAAACCTGGAGTATCTTGATTTCCAGTTAAAAAACTTCACTTTATGAGTTTCGTAAATATTCACCTCTCTAAGGAAACTTTCAATAAAATTAAACGCTGTCCCCAAATCAGTAATATTCTTTATGTACTTTTCAATGCTTCCATATAATCCTGTTGACGCATTTTCATTTTGGGAATAAAACACCCCATCATATTCTACTGAAACAAAGTGTTCCGAGTAAAAATATAATACCGTACAAAATGCAAAGTCTTCAGCCATTATTAAATGTTTTTTTACACCCTCATAATGTGGTCTCGCCTTCTTCCAGGATGAGATTGAATACATCTTGTTCCATACAGTATGCCAGTAGAATGATAGACCCTCCTGATCAAAGTATTCAGCAAGAATCCTGTCACCGCTTATTTTTTCGGCTTTCTTGTTATTTAGCTGATGAATGTATTTTCTATTTTCTGGCTCGTGCTCCATAACTATATTGCAGCAGGCAATATCAGCATTTTCATTCTCTAATGCACGTTGTAGAAGCCTATAGGTATCGATTGCCAAATAATCATCGCTGTCTAAAAAAGTTATATAATCACCCGTGGACAAATCAGCTCCAACCAAGCGTGAATGAAATAATCCCATATTATGGCTGTTGTTAAACTGAACTACCCTGTTGTCGCTATGCGCATATTCATCAATAATTGTGGCGGAGCCGTCTGGTGAGCAGTCATTGATGATAATTATTTCCAGGTTCTGGTAAGTCTGATTTAATAAGCTGTCCAGGCACCTGCGTAAATACTTCTCAGTACCGTATACTGGAACGATTACAGAAATAAGTGGGCCAGAATTGATTTTAGAGTCGGTAGCCATATTACTCTTGTGTAGATTTATTTTTGGGTTCTGTTGTTTTTTTAACGAGAAAAGTTTCGAGAAAAAAAAGTACGTTTTCTTGGTTAAAGAATATAGTATAGAGGCAGTATTTTTAAGGAGGGATATTTGCTTAGCTCGTTAGAGAATTTCACTGCAGGTGAATTTTTGTATATTTCACAAGTTTGTTTTAGCTCAATAATTTCCTGCTCCTTCAGTTGGTCTTGTTCTAGTAGCTCTTCATAAACAAATTGTAAGCGATGAATTTCTGATTGATATTTGCTGATTTCCTCCTGCAGTACATATTGTTTTTCCCCCTGTTCTTCGATGACAATATTCAGCTTTGCAGCCTCATTATTAACGTCATTTGCATATGTTGTCAGTGCTTGAATTTTGTCCTCATAATCATCTATCCTTTGTTCAAGGCAATAGTAATTATCGCGCACTACTCTATAATTGTTTAAGGTTAACCTATATATCTCTTCTGATGTGTATTTGAAACCGAGCGCCTTAATATTTTTGTTGTAACTTAGTAGGGTTGAAAACATTCTTTCCATTATAAATGGAATGTAATTTGTTGAAATATGATAGTTAGAATCGCTATATAGAAAGTCTCTTTCTTCTTCGGACAGATCTTCTGATAGATATTTATACACCGGCAGAGTAAAATTCATGTACTCATCCCAGAAGTATTGATTCCCGACCCAGTAATTACAGTATGCTCCGGTTGCTTCCCTATGTACAATTTCACGCAGATTAATATCAACCCCGCATTTGGCTAAAATATGTTGAGTAAAATCCAAAATACCTTTGTGATAATAATCACCTTGAAGCCATATATTGTCAAAGCAATCCAGATCCCAAGGCAACGGATTTATGAAATACACGTCATAATTATTAGGCAGATTTGTATTTATAAAGTCAATAAAACGCTTTCCGTCTATACGCGTTTTCTCATTAAAACGCCACGAAATAAAACCTGTGAAATCTGCTTGCTTGTGTAGACATTTGTCGTAAGTTTCTTTGAAGACCCAATATTCACGCCAATCGGGATTGTTATTTAGGATATTACTGTAGGGGGTAAAGTTGATATCCAAAAAATTTTGCTGATCGTTTTGGTAATAAATTTGGTATATCTTTATATTCATAAAAAACCCCTGTGGCTTAATGCCAAATCTTATTGCTATTCAAGCTCTTCCCCCATTGCGGGGGAAGAGTGGGGTACAAATAGTGTTGGGTCAATATTCTATGCGAGGGGTTAAGCGCATTGCAGGCTTTGTTTATTAACAGATTCGCTCGGTTGCACGCTGTTCTGCTGCCTACGAGTCATGCGATTGACTGCGCTGATAACCGCCCGCAACGAAGCGATCACGATGTTTTCGTGCATTCCGACCCCGAACAAGGTCGTGTCTTCATCCACTTGGATTTCCACATAGGCCACTGCGGTAGCGTCGGCACCGGCGCCAACAGCGTGTTCGTGATAATCCACTAGACGCACGGCTATTCCGAAGTGGGCATTCATGGCGTTTACAAACGCATCAATAGGACCATTACCGCTACCGATAATTATTCTGTCCTGACCGTGTTCTCGAACCGTCGCTGTCAGTTCATCTGTCCCAGCAGCACTGGAACTAGCGATGTCTCGGTGTTCCATGAAAGCAAAAGGTTGTTGCGCACCCAGATACTCGTCCTCAAAGGCCATGCGGATTGCGCCGGATGTCAGTTCCTTGCCGGTGGTGTCGGCAATAGCCTGCACCAACTGGCTGAACTCTATCTGTAACCGGCGCGGCAGTCTGATCCCATGATCTTTCTCCAACAGATAAGCTATTCCGCCTTTGCCGGACTGGCTGTTAATCCGGATGACTGCCTCGTAATTACGACCGACATCAGCAGGATCAATCGGCAGGTAAGGGACTTCCCAAAAGTCTTCTACCGAGCGAACAGCCAGTCCTTTCCTGATGGCATCCTGATGGGAGCCGGAGAAGGCTGTGAAGACCAGATCACCGGCATAGGGATGGCGCTCATGCACGGGCAATTGATTGCAATACTCGGCGCAGCGTTTCACGGCATTGATGTCGGACAGATCCAGTTCCGGGTCCACGCCCTGTGTAAATAAATTGAGCGCCAGGGTAATAATGTCCACATTGCCGGTACGCTCACCGTTGCCGAACAGGGTGCCTTCGACCCGTTCTGCGCCAGCCATGATTGCCAGCTCGGCTGCAGCGACGGCCGTGCCGCGATCATTATGGGGATGTACGCTGATGATCACCGAATCCCGTCGGTTGAAATGGCGTCCGAACCATTCGATTTGGTCGGCATGAACATTAGGCGTGGCCATTTCCACCGTTGCCGGCAGATTCAGAATGATTTTCCGTTCCGGAGTGGGTTGCCAAACTGCGGTCACTGCCTCGCAAATCGCCACCGCGAAGTCTAATTCGGTTCCTGTAAAGCTTTCTGGCGAATACTGAAAAACCCACTCCGTCTCCGGGTAATCGGCGGCGATGGTTTTAATCAGCTCGGCGCCGGATACCGCAATGTCTATGATGCCGGCTCGGTCGAGGCTGAACACCACCCGTCGCTGCAATTCGGAGGTGGAATTGTATAAATGCACAATCGCCCGTTTGGCGCCTCGCAAAGCTTCGAAGGTGCGGCGAATCAGTGGTTCACGCGACTGGGTCAGGGCTTGAATAGCCACACCGTCGGGAATTCTATCCTCATCAATCAGCTGTCGAACGAAGTCGAAATCGGTTTGAGAAGCGGCGGGGAAACCTACTTCGATTTCTTTGAAGCCCAGTCCCATCAGCATATCGAACATTCGGAGCTTGCGCTCGGTACCCATAGGATCAATCAATGCCTGATTACCGTCACGCAGATCGACACTGCACCATGCGGGCGCTCGATCGATCACCTGTGACGGCCATTGACGATCAGGCAGATCGACGACAGAAAAAGGACGGTATTTGGATGCGGCTTTAACGTTCATGCTCTTTACTCCACGCTACGAATTCAGTTTTAACGTTTTTTAAAGGATTGCGGCGCGCATACGGCCGCCAGGCTGCCGCTAGGCCTGACGGCCGCAACTTAGTCGTAGCAACGCAAAGATGCTGAACTGCAGATGAAGCGAGCGAGAATCGGTTATCCGGCATGCAGAGAGAAACTTAGCGGGTACGATCACGTAAATAATCCTATCGAACAATTAATCAGGCAAACAACAACGCCCGGCGCTCCTCTCAGGAGGCCGGGTTGTTTAGTCGTAGGCTGAGACGCTGGTACGGGATTGCGAGTTAATCGATAATGCCGCTAGCTTAGCGATGACCACCACTTAGGTCAAGAGGATGTATGTTGGTCAGCTGGGCCATCGCATTTGGCTTAATTGTAGTGCGTATGCGGTATTACCTTTCACCGCAGTGCGGACATAATCCTGGTGATTTTAGCAAGGGAAAATTACGCTGATCGGCGGGGAAATGATCAGTTGCTCCGCAACAGTCGCTTGCATTCCCGCCTCAGGACAGTATCTGACGAACCTTGAGCTGAGCGACAGCGAGCTGTCGCCTAATACAGTGCGGCACCACTCTCCTGTAACGGGTGCGGGAGGCGACTGCCGCACGGGCCAGGTGTCCATGTATTATCAAATAATAGGATAGGGCGCGGTGGGTCAGCAGGTAGGCCGAACGAACCTGACGGGATGACAGTGCGAGAGACCCTTCCTCCCAGGCGAATCCCAATTCCCGGACATCCGCCGGCAGTGCCACACCGAGCTGTTTTTTTGCCACATAGTAAATATCGCCGAACTTCAGAGGTCGGGCCAGCGTGGTGTGGTCTTTCGCTTCATGGACCTGATCCACGACGCCTTCCATCCAAGCTATGGCCTCGGCCTCTTCCCGCGACGGTTGAGTAATGAACATGAGGTAGCATTGAGTAGCCGCCTCTTTCAGCTGAGCATGGTAGTCCCGATTAAGGCCGTTACGGCCGATCTCCTCCGCATAGTCAATAATCACCGCCTGGAACCGATCTACGGTGTCGCGCATGCGTTGATCATGTTCCGGACCGGCATATTCTGGTACGACCCGGTCGCCGTCGCGAAGGTAGCCAGTCACTGACGGATGGTCGCACATGGTGAAGACATGTTCGAGTACAAGCGGGTAATAGGCGGGAAGAATCGGCTGAGGAATGATTCAGCACGCCTATCGTCGTCTAGGTTCTCGACGAACAGAGCCCGGTAGCGACCCGCCTGTTTGATAGGGAGACGCCAACGAAATACACCCAAGTAGTAGCCCCACAGTGCAGTATCGTCTTCTCGCCCCAACGCTTTGCGCACGGCTGCTTGACTGCGCAGCGACCATCCGGTATCGACGAACGCGCTATGGCCCGGCTCAAAGCCCTCCTGGGCTAGGTAGTCGGTCAACAGGTGCCGTGCCTCGCCTGCACGGCGCAGAATCACCGAGGCGGTTTCTTCGTCCAGCAACACGCGCCAGAATCGTTCCAGGGTCTCTGAATTCAGTTCCTGCTCCCAGGTGTCGTCCTGGAAACCGCAGCGCCGGAGCACATCAGCGATTTCCTCCGGTTCCAACTTCAGACGCTTCAAGATAGTACGGGGTGCCCATGAATGGCCGCCGCCGCCGAAAGCAATCCAATCGAGGGACTGTCTATCGATGTTGAATACGGAGGGAAGATACCAGGCCTGTCGGGAGCCGAAGATATAACGGCATTCGGGCGGATCCTCCATGTGGCGGGTCAGCGCTTGTGCGATACGCAAAAAAATTTGGCCGTCCCTTGATGATGAAAAAAAGTTTTTTTATCCCGTGCCGGGCGGCGTCTTCCAGCACCCAAGCGACATAGCTGGTCAGGAACGGGGCCACGACGTCTGCGGCAATAGACAACAGTCCATAAAATGGGTCTTTCGGTGCCGCGTGCATCAGGCGCACGGCGCGGCTGGTTCCCGCAATCCCCGACCGGACCCAATTGTGCGTCTCGGTTTCCGAAAGCATCTGCATCTCATAGCGATTCAGTCGGTATCCATCGTATAGCCTGGTTCTAATGCCCTTGGCAGCGGGCATCGAAATGTCACTGTGCAGATTATCGCCACTGTGCAGCATCTCACGGGGTAGTATCCCTTCCTTAGTCAGCACGTGATCAAATAGCTTGCCGCTGCCTTTGCATACACCAATCTGACCGGATACATAGAGGTGGTCCTCGGGTTGCGCCAATGCGTGTCTTTCCAGCATTGTACGAATGGTTTCCTGAGGCAGATACATGTCGCTGATGAAAATGATCCTGCCATTGTTCTCCCGCGCCTGTTCGATACACTGCCGAATAGCCAGTATGGGCCGAACCGCTTGTAATTCCAGCTCAATCTCCAGTGACTTGGCCTGCTCCAGATCCAGGTCCCATGCCCCCAATTCATGAAAATTGGCGTACACCGCATGGATGGTGATGTCTTCGCGATCAGTATGTATCCGCGCGCGCCGCTCCGCTTCCACCCGGGCCTGGGCCAACTCGTGCATCGCTTCTCGGGAATCCATTCCCTGCGGTGCTAGCAGGCCCCGCGCTAGATCGTAGAAGAGATCAGTGGGCGCTGCTTTGGTCCTTACTAGGCAAGTATCGAAAACGTCGAATGAAAAACTTTGATGGTCATTGGTGGAATTCGTTGATGGATTCTGAATACAGCTGAAGATGGCGCTCAAAAAACAGTTGATGACTGAAGTCCTTCTCGATTCGCTTCCGCGCGGCCTTGCTCCATGAGTCGGCTCGCTGTGATGTCAGGGCTTCCCGCAGTCCGAGAACCAGCCCTGCACCATCGCGTTGCGGAACCAGGTACCCTTCTACGCCTTGCGCAATCATCTCCGGGACCCCGCCGGTATCGAAGCCGACAACCGGGGTGCCGGCGGCCATGGTCTCCAGTATGGATAGCGGAAGATTGTCTTCCAAAGACGTGAATAAGAACACGTCCGCTGCGGCGAAATAAAGCGCTTTCTTGGATTCGTCCTGGAGGTATCCGGTACGGACTAAGTCGAGATCGGAAAACAGTATCTCGTTTCCAGGATCTTCCTTCCCAATCAGGAGAACCAGCGGATCAATATCGGCTATGGCATTTAACGCATCCAGCGCATACCTGAGGCCTTTGCGTTCCTCGTGCAACGGACCGGCGGTGAACAGTACGATGGGACGCTCCCGCGGTAGTCCCAATTGGTCCCGTACTTCGGCCTTGGGGCGAGGCGAAAATACGCTGGTATCAACGCCATTTGGTATTACCCGCGGGGAATGCTTCAAGGATCCGGAATTCATGGCGAGCTGTGCCATCCAGCGACTCGGGGTCACGATCTTGAGTTTCGGCGCCGCTAGTGCCCGCTGCTTTATTCGCAACAGGGTGCGGGTGCCGTCCCGTGTGCCCTCCAGAGGCCATTGACCGATCTGGGGACACTGCCCGCAACCCTGCTTGTATCGGAGGCAATCATTTGGGTAAATACAGCCCCCAGTGAACGCGGAACAGTCATGAAAAGTCCATACCGTAGGGAATGATCGACTTATACGCCAAGGTGTGATGGGTGAAATTGCAGTCGATAGGTCATGGAAATGAAACACATCGTAATCGCGATAGCCCCGGCTCAGCCACAGGTAGACAAGCTCCGAAGGTATGATGTTATGCAACCCTGTGCGGGTTGAGACACGGTTGAGATAACGCGCCCATAGCGTCGAAGCGGCCGACGGGCGCGTGTATAGGGGACGCATATAAGGCGCACGATCGCCAATGGCGAAACTCAGATACAGATGGGCTTCGTGTCCAGCGTCGTTGAGCATGCAACATAAATCTTCGCCCACCCGACTGGCCCCGCCACCGAAGCGGTCGCTCTTGCACATCAAGGCTATGCGCATCATCGTATTTCAAGATTTCTTCGATCACTATATCCCAATGATCTGTTTTTATGAAAAGTAATCATGTACAGACAGCAATTCTCATTTTGGCGGTGACTGATTAGAGTAGTGAAACTGTACTGGTCAGGCATCGGGGTGTTCCTGGTCTGTGTTCGAAAGCACTTCTAACACCTTGCGTGGTTCCAATTTGCCTCTGAAGAAAATCACCGGTCCTCGAATGTCGCGGATATCGTCTTCGCCCACATTTAACCGGTCAGAAACTGCCAGAATCAAATTCTCCATATCGGCTCGCTTGATTTTATCCAGCTTGCGCCGCAAATAATCGGGATGCCAAAATCCCATGATTTCAATATGCACGATGCGCCCATCGGGATGACGCAGGGCGAAATCAGGAACAAAAACCGTGCCCCTGAGATCGACGATCTCTACTTCCCGTTCCAGCACCCAAGGGGTTTTCAGTTTCTGCCAACGTTCGGCGAAAGACTGCTCCAATAAGCTGTCATAAGCGGCCGGTGGGGCATGATGGGAGCGCAGACGGGATTGCTCGGAGGTCAACTGATAAGTCACCTCATGTCCACTGATTGTCAAGATCGCTTGCATTTCCCAACGGGTGATATTCAATAGTGCCGGCAGGAAAATGGCCATTTTGATTCCATAGCGCCGGGTTTGCCGGAACAAGCTGGCGGGACCATCGACGTACACCTGATAGCCATCTTCAAGATTACCTTCTACCGCATACATCAGACCGTGGAATTTCATCCGGTGAAACAGCCGCCGATATTCTCCCGGTACGTTGCGATGAGCGATGATGCGCAGATACAGGGCCGAATAGAGCAATCCCTGCGCTTGGGCTAAGTTGTAGCGATCCATCAGGGAGTCGGAGGTAAAATCAGGTAATACCGATAGCACATGCCGTTCCGGTAAATCAGCGTAAAGCGCTTCCCGCAGTTGTTCCGGTTCCAGCCGATATTTTTCCGATAGGGCACGCAATACACAAAGCGCCTGTTCTTCGCCATAACCGCGTTCGGTGGCCAAGGTGAATACTTCAGACCGAAGCTGTTCCGGTTCCAGTTCGGGAACGGCTAAGGTGAACTGCGCATCGGCCAAAGCCAAATGAGCAAATCCCCGGACAATTCGATAATCCGGCGAGTCGCCCTCCAATGCCCGCAGTCCATTCTGTAACTCGCCTCGTGTTTTATGGTGATGAGCGGCGATGAGTTGCAACACTTTAGCCGCCCAGTGTTGCTGTTCTTTTTTCAGAAATCGTGGGTAGACCTGGGCACCACGTCGATTGGATAAGAGAAGATCGGAAGGGAGCATGAATTATGTATGGATGTCCTAGCGTATCGGGGTGAATTCCACAACAAAGCCCTGCTCATCAGGTACGGCGGCAAAATCCGCAGCAACCCAGACCCCCACCACAGCAGCTAAGCGATCATCGACACACAGCAACGGTAATCGATCCCGCTCCCACGGCGGCATGTCAATGTTCTGGAAAAGTTTCTTAAGTGTTTGAGACTGTTCACGTCCGACCGGGCGTAACCGCTCACCCCCCTGACGCAAGCGCAGAGTCAGCGGCGCATTCGCCAGTTTGGTCAGACTTAGCCCCTGACCTTGTGCAAACCACCCCCGTACTGTACCGATAGCAGGCATGAGCCACTCAGATTGTGCGGGAGATAAGACGATGGTTTGTTGCGGATCATAGGATAACAATGGTTTCATCGCATACAACTGGTCGCGATAACGCCGAACTTCACAACCCGGCCAATCGATTAGTGGTTGACGGTCACGGTATACCGCTATGGCATCGTGCAGGATATGTTGGAGATGAATCGCGCTCGGCGGAGGTAACCCAAGGTGCTGGAACCAACGTTTTAATAAATTGCGCTGACGGGCTTCGTCCAGATTGCGTAACGCCGTAATGTTCAAGTAATCGGCCTGTGCGTCGCTGACAACGCTTAAATCCTCATCGGCTAGGGTGTTCAGCAGAGGGATAGATTCAGCGCAAAGTCGGGCAGAACGAGCCAGAGTACGGATTACTGCAGGCCAGCGTTGTTTAATCTGTGGAAGTAGGGTATGGCGGAGATAATTGCGATCCAGCGACTGATCGGCGTTACTCACATCGCTTATCCAACGTAGGTCATGCGCATGGGCATACGACAGAATTTCTGTGCGTTCAGCCTGCAGCAGCGGTCGCCAAAGCCAACCCCGTCCCAGTCTGGCGGAAACCGGCATCGCGGCCAATCCCGCTGGGCCGGCTCCCCGGAACAGCTGTATTAACAGGGTTTCTGCCTGATCATCCTGATGATGCCCCGTCAATAGCGCATCGTTTTCGTTCAGTAACTCTGCAAATGCGGCATAGCGGGCATGGCGCGCTGCCGCTTCGGGGCTGTCGCCAAGATCGGCACGGGCATTGATTTGCACTGTTTTGAAAAGTACACCAAGCGCTTGGCATGAAGACTGGCAGTGAATGCCCCATTGTGCGGATGCCGAATTCAAACCGTGATCGACATAAATCGCCACCAATTCCCGATAACCTAAACGACGTCGTCGAGTTGCCAGCAAGTGCAGTAACACATGAGAGTCCACACCACCGCTGTAGCCCACCCATAATCGTCGGGTTCTGGGGGTGAGCGGCGAGTAGATCGTCTAAATTAGCAAGCGTCAGACTCAGTAGACTGCCCTTTCCATTACCCTTTGAATACACCGGGTTTCATTAAGCGTTGGTAGCGCTGTTCTACCAAATCATCCGGACTCAACAGGCTGAGCTCTTGCAAAGCGTCTACCAATGCAGTCTTGAGTTGCTCGGCCATTTGCCCTGTATCACGGTGTGCGCCTCCCAGCGGTTCTTCCACAATCGTGTCGATCAGTCCGAGTTGTTTTAAACGGGTCGAGGTTATGCCCATCGCAGCGGCGGCATCTGCCGCTCTATCGGCACTGTTCCAGAGAATTGCGGCGCACCCTTCGGGGGAAATGACCGAGTAGGTACTGTACTGTAGCATCATCAGCCGGTCGCCAACGCCAATGGCAAGCGCGCCGCCGGAACCGCCCTCGCCGATGACCGTACAAACGATGGGAATACGCAACTGTGCCATCACAAACAGATTGCGAGCGATGGCCTCGCTTTGCCCACGTTCTTCCGCACCGATGCCGGGATAAGCGCCCGGTGTATCAATAAACGTGATTAAAGGCAGTTTAAAGC
>JAAUQA010000349.1 GCA_012032855.1 Candidatus Competibacteraceae bacterium | reverse complement strand
CCGGTTTCGAAGTGGCCGATACTACCCCCCAACTGGAAATAGCCCTAAAAACCCAGCTGGATAGCAATACTAAGGGCGATGCTCCCCCACTGGAACGGGGCACCTATGAAGATTTCGAACTACAGTTGGGTCTGGAAACCCGGCATAAACGCGGTACTTTCGAGCTGCGTTCCAATGCCAGTGCCAGCGGTTTCAGCAACCGCCAGGATTCCTTGCGTTACGGCGAGTTGCAAGACGATTCGCCCAAACTCGATCTCAATGATTATTTGATTGAAGCGGAAGGCCCTTCAACGCTGGTTTCCCTGGGACATTTCGGCTACGGCAATCATCCCTTGCTGATCGACAATGTCAATAACCGTGGCGCCAAAGCGCGTTACCAGCTGGGAGAGCGCTTCGATTTCGGCGTCGGCTTCATGCACGGTACCAGCATTGTCGGTTACAACAATATTTTTGGGCTGAGCAATTTTAACGAAAGCCGCATCGCGGCGACGACTTTCGGGATCGAATGGTTACCCGGACGCCCCGGTGGGTTACGCACCGAGCTGACTTATATGGATGGTAAAAAGCCTAACGAAACTGATTTCGATACCGGCGAGATACCGGATGCTGAACAAAGCCGTGGATTCGGGCTGCGAGTTCTCGGTAGTTCTGAATCCGGCCGTTTACGGGGCGAAGTTAATTATGCCCGCAGCCGTTTCACTAATCCCGATGATCCCACCTTGGACCTGGACGATGAGGAAACCGTCGAGGTCAAGCCCAGCACCGACAATGCGTATAGCGCAGAAATTGCCTACGATGTGTTGCAAGACGAACCGGTGTTCAACGACACGCCGGTCGCTCTTACCGCGACGCTACGCTATGCCTATGCTGCTGCGTTATACCGTAGTCTGGGAGCTTATCTGGACGCCAATTTGGAAACCTACACCGCCGGTTTGGATGGGCGCATCGGCGATGTCGGTGCGCAGTTCGCTTATACCTGGGTGCAGGACAACGTAGATGACATTCCCACCTTGCTCACCACCCGTACCCGTGGCCTGACTTTTGTTCTGAATGTACCGTTCAATACCCTGTTCGGCGATCCGGAAAGCCCATCCTGGTGGATTCCAGACGCGGCTTATGCGTTGGAGCGGGTTCATCAGCAAGCGGTAAATACCCCCGACCCGGAGTTATCCGGCTTTGACGATCCCAGTCAGCTGCCGGATCAAGTCACTCGCGTCGATGCGTTCGATCTAACCTGGGCCGGAGAACGATGGGATTTTTCCTATCGTTTGGCCGTGGCCGACGAGGATAATCGTCAACAAGGCCGGGAGGGTGCTGATTTTGAAACATTGGAAAACGCCATAGTGCTGGGATTGCGGCCCTGGGAAACGTTGAATCTCAATTTCGGCCTCGGACGCACCCGTTTTCACGATCGTGAGCAGAGTCGAACGCGTTATACCGATAATTACAGCGTCGGTATCGACTGGGTTTTTTATCAAGACTGGGCGTTTACCGGGACACTGGGATTGATTGATGAAGAGGACGATGATGACATCAATGACCAAAACTCGGTTTCCGGTCAAGCGCAAATCAGCTATCGTTTCGAGTTGCCGGGTCCGGGTGGACGGCGACTGCCGGGGCAATGGTTTTTGCGCTACACGCGAGAAAATCTCGACCAACGGGACCGAGAGTTCGACATCGACAGCTCGGCGACCACGTGGACGATCAACGCCGGTATCGGCTTTAGCTTGTATTAACGGGATAGCGAACATGCGATATACAACGATATTATGCTGTTTGCTTCTACTGCTGATCGTGCGTCAGGCCGGCGCCGTTTCCGGGGTCAACCCATCCGGTGTCAATGTGCGCAGTAGCGGTTCGACCAGCGTATTTCTCACCTTTCAAAATCTCGACCCCAGCGAAGATGCATTGGAATCCTTTTTCTGCGGCGAACTGATAGCGCCGTTACCCGCCAATCAGGTATTCAACTTCAATCCCTGTAATCCGGCGACGATTTTCGGGCGATTGCCGCAAGGTTTCGACCGTTCCGATGTGAGCGGCACCGGCGGTCGACGTAATCTAACCGACATCATGACTATCCCGGCCTCTGTCACCCGGCGGGCATTTCAAGCGGCGCAAAGCGGTCAAGCTTCCCAGTTTTTCTATGTACGGCGCTTCAGCAGCGGCGCTTTTGTGGTTGTAACCTGCCGCATGGCGGGGGGTGGTGCGCGGTCGCCACTGGCGTTAACCGATGTCCGTGTCGGTTTTCTCAATGAAGACGGTGATTTTCTTTTCGAACCGATTTATCCGGTCGAAGAGGGTGTTCAGTTGCCGGCTTTCGGTGCGTTGATTAAATACAACGGGGTTGGGCGTTTGCGTGGACGTTGGGAGGTGGTGTTACCCGGCGAAACAGCGCCTTCCGATTTCGATTTGTTGACGGCAGCGACTTTGCCCGAGGAACAGCGCGGATTGCAGCGTCGCTACACCCAGCTGGAGCGCTTCGACGTATTTCTCACCCCCGTTGGCGAGGTCTTTCTGCCAGGCCCCAAGTCGATCCTACCACCTACCAGAGCCAGTGGTTTGCACCGGGTTCTGCTGCGGGTCGAGGCCAGCGGCGGGCGCGATAACCTCTCCGATACCGGCAGCGGTTTGTTGGCTAGTGCTGGGGGAGTTGCCGGATTTCCATTACCGGTTGTGCGCTATTTCGTAGGTACGGGTAAACAACTCGCCGCCCTTCAAAGAGGCAGGCAGGAACTGCGTTTGTTGACTCCGGCAGCCGACGCCAGTCTCGCGCCGGAGCCGGTACGGTTCAGTTGGATAGATAGCCCGAATGCCGATTACTTTCGCTTGGAAGTAGAAGATGAGGGCGGTGCTGCTATCGTCGATACGTTGGTCATGCCCGGCGTAGAGCAATACACTGCACCGCCCTGGTTGACGCAGCGTGGCGGCGAGGCGCTCCGTTGGCGGGTTGTCTCAATGGACAGGAGTGGCCGAACGTTAACAGCCAGTCCTTGGCGCGGATTTCAAATCGCCGGCGAGTAGACCGAAGACGCTTTCCTCATCGTTGAATCTGTATGATCTCAAAACTCTGTGTGGCAGTTCTCCATTGCATCATCACATCGTAAAACTGCCCATCGGCCTGCAGATTCAAAATGGTGATACTCGGATCGTCGTTGCTGATCGTGGCATTGGAGAGGCTGACGCTGGTAGGATCGGGAATAAAGGGATTATCGAAGCGCTCCACGGTAAACGTCGCCGTTTGTTGTAATGAGTTGCCGACATTATCAAACGCTCGCACCAGGACATTGTGGGTGCCGGCACTGAGTTCGCTGTAATTAAATGCCATTGAGAAGCCGGAATCGGCAGCATTGGGGTAGGCAGGAAAATCGTCAGCGACATCAACCCGTCGCCCGCCAATCGGTACGTTACCCCGGAATACCCCGTCAACGGTTAATTCCACTCGGTTAATTACGCCGAGGGCAACTGCCCAACCGCGGAGATTAGCAACCCCCGTTTTTGCTTCGTCGGCCACTGGTTCTTCCAATTGCATGACAATGGGATCCAGTGTGGCAGCACCATAGAGAACGTTAACCCCGTTGATGTCGTCTGCTTGAGGGGTCTCGATTGTACTTCCGAATGTTACGAAAGTGGCCATGAGCGCCGGGACGTCATCCTCGTGATCCAGACCGATGACATGGCCTAGTTCATGGGCGGCTACCCGGCGAAAGTCGGCAGCGTTGCTGCGCCATGGACCATTGTAGACATCCCACGTTTCATTGCGGTTGAAAACCACATCGGATTCTGCTGTTTCATCTCTATTGCTCAACTCGAAGAGGGTTATGGTGACGGCTAAAGTACCCAAACCAAATAAATCTCCACAGAGGGTATTAGTAAAATCCACTCCATTTTGGTTATTACCTGTAACGTTATTACCTGGAAAATCTATACCTGCACAAGGATTGGAAAACGAGTCAGCGACATTAATGCGAAATGCCGTGCTCGTATTCCAAGAGTTTGCTGCTTCCTGGAACGCCTGATTCCAGGCAATGCCGCTGGGACTGACCTCACCGAAAAATGAAGCGATATCCGCGCTCATGGTCACTGAAGAGGTTGGCCATTTACTGCCAATGAGTTCGAAGCTTTGGGCCGGGCTGGTGAGTACCGAAAGCGAAAGTAGCATGATTAAATATCGAACACGATTTCTCATTACCGCCCTCCGGCTAATAAGGACTGTATATTTTGTTTGAAATCATCAACACCCAACGGTTTCTCGTCAGCTATCTGCGGACTCAATCGTACTCCTGCAGCTGCACCCCGATTCACTCCTCGGACCTGAGTAGTGCGCTTGGTGTCGATCCCGTAAATTGTTTGGTGGGTTCGCGTTTTGACAATCTCCGCGTCGTTTTGCACATCATGCACTATCACGAAATGGCCTTGATCCCAGGCACAGAGGGGGTTGACGTATTGCCGTTCCAAACTTTCAACGAAGTAAATCCCTTTCTCACCGATTTGGGGTAGATGCATGTCGGTGACTTTCAGCGCACGACCAGCGTGTGTACCTCCTAAAAATTGCAATTCCACGGTATCGCCAACAGCATCGCCTTT
>JAAUQA010000025.1 GCA_012032855.1 Candidatus Competibacteraceae bacterium | reverse complement strand
ACCCGATCCCTTCCCGAACTCAACGGTGAAACGGCTCCGCGCCTATGATAGTCTGGGGCTCTCCCCAGGCGAAAGTCGGTCACCGCCAGGCACTTTATTTTGATAATCACGCATCCAATACACACACTACTACCTGTTCCGAACCGGCTTAGCCTGTGTAATGGGGCGACGGAGATTGAGTCATGTACGCTGTAATCAAGACCGGGGGTAAACAATACCGGGTAGCGGAAGGTCAGAAGCTACGGGTTGAGAAGCTTGATGTCGAAGAGGGAACCTCCGTAGAACTTGATCAAGTGCTTATGATTGCAAACGGCGATCAGTTTACCCTGGGCACGCCCTATGTGGATGACGGCCGGGTTACAGCGGTAGTGAAAGCGCATGGCCGCAATCCCAAGGTTGAAATCGTCAAGTTCCGCCGCCGTAAGCATTACCGCAAGCAATGGGACATCGGCAACACTACACAGAATTGCAAATTTCGCAAATTGCGGGACCGGGGATTGCTGCTGGTAGCATTCCGGAAGCAGCTTCTGCTGCGCAAGATGCAGCCGACACCTCAGGCGTGATGCTCGACAAGTAAGAGGATTTATTATGGCCCATAAGAAAGCAGGTGGTAGCAGTCGGAACGGTCGCGATTCGGAATCAAAACGGTTAGGGGTTAAGCTGTTTGGCGATCAGCTCGCTTGTGCCGGCAATATTCTGGTACGGCAGCGCGGCACTCGTTTTCATCCCGGTACCAATGTTGGTTGTGGTAAAGACCACACCCTATTTGCAAAGGCTGATGGCAAAGTGACCTTTGAGATTAAAGGTCCTCAGCGACGCAAATATGTGAGTGTCTATCCAGCCTAGATTAATCCTAAGCGGTTGCCGATAAGCAAGAAAGCCCCTATATGGGCTTTTTTCTGGCCCGGCGATGAGAATGTCATGAAGTTTGTCGATGAAGTGGTCATTCGAGTAAAGGCTGGCGATTGGCGGCGACGGTTGCGTCAGTTTTCGCCGTGAGAAATATATTCCCTTCGGTGGACCGGATGGCGGCGATGGCGGCGATGGCGGCAGCATTTACTTAGTCGCCGAGCCGGACTTGAACACCCTGGTGGATTACCGCTTTACCCGGCATTTCCGCGCTAAGCGTGGACAAAACGGCATGGGCAACAATCGCACCGGCAAAGGCGGTGTCGATTCGTTACTGAGAGTACCGATCGGCACGGTAGTGATTGATGATGATACGGATGAGACTATCGGCGATCTGCTCGAAGCCGGCCAACAGATATTGGTAGCCCAGGGCGGAATACACGGTATTGGCAACGCCCGTTATAAAAGCAGCACCAATCGCGCGCCACGCCAATACAAACCCGGCACGCCCGGAGAAGAAAGAAATCTACGTTTGGAACTCAGATTGATCGCCGACGTGGGTCTGGTGGGGCTACCGAACGCAGGTAAATCCACCCTAATTCGCCAGTTATCGGCTGCTCGACCTAAAGTGGCGGAATACCCCTTCACAACTCTACATCCCCATCTAGGAGTAGTGCAGGTCAGCGCTTTACGTAGCTTTGTTATGGCGGATATTCCTGGGTTGATTACCGGCGCTGCTGAGGGGGCCGGGCTCGGTATTCGTTTCCTCAAACACCTGTCGCGTACCGGCCTTTTGTTGCATGTCGTTGATGTTGGGCCTAACAGCGACAGCGGCGACCCGGTTAAAGATGTGTTATCAATTGCCACGGAATTACAGAAATACAGCCAAGAATTAGCGCATCGGGAACGTTGGTTGGTATTAAATAAACTGGATCTCATCCCACTCGAACAGCGGGAAATGCGTAAACAAGAAATTGTAAACGTATTGAAATGGCAGGGACCGGTATTTGCTATCTCCGCGGTAAGCGGCGAGGGTACCAAGCCATTGATTCATGAAATCATGCGGCATCTGGAAGCGTTACGTAAACAACCGATCTCTGCTTAATCTAAAGAGATTAAACTGCATCATTGTCTCAGTATATCCATAACACAATCATGTCTGATAAAGGACGACAGGAACTAGGTCATTCTCGACGCTGGGTAGTCAAAATCGGTAGTGCCATCATCACTAACGACGGGCGTGGTTTGGATGGTGCTGCTATCAGCACTTGGGTAGAACAACTGGCCGCCCTGCATCATGAGGGCAAAGAATTGTTGCTGGTGTCTTCCGGAGCCGTCGCTGAGGGGGTACGGCGGTTAGGTTGGAACAGACGTCCCAATGCACTATATAAGTTGCAAGCAGCCGCTGCAGTGGGCCAAATGGGCTTGGCTCAAGCCTATGAATCACAATTTCAACACTACGGTATTCGCACCGCGCAAGTGTTATTGACCCATGAAGACGCCGCTGATCGCAACCGTTATTTGAATGCGCGCAGCACCTTGACGACGTTACTCAACTTGCGCGTGATACCGGTTATCAATGAGAACGACACGGTTGCTTTTGAAGAGATTCGCTTCGGCGATAACGATACCCTAGGCGCTATGGTAGCCAATCTCGTAGAGGCGGATCTTTACGTCATTCTGACTGATCAGCAGGGCATGTACGACAAAGATCCCCGGCGGTTTCCCGAGGCACGCTTTTTGAGCGAAGCGCGCGCTGGTGATCCGGAGCTCGAACAGATGGCCGGCGGAGCCAGTATATTGGGTCGGGGCGGCATGCTCACTAAAGTCAGAGCGGCTGCTAAAGCAGCTCGATCAGGCACTTCAACGCTGATTGCGTGTGGACGCGAACCCGATGCTTTGCGACGCATTGCTCAGGGTGAATCGATCGGCACCTTGCTTAGACCGAGTCAGGGGCCGGTAGCGGCGCGGAAACAGTGGTTGGCAGTGCAACTTCAAGTGCGGGGGCGCTTGCATTTGGATGCGGGTGCTGCGCGCGTGTTGAAAACATCCGGGAAAAGTTTGCTGCCGGTTGGGGTAACCGCGATTGATGGACAGTTTTATCGCGGTGAATTAGTCGCTTGCATCGGGCCGGGATGGCACTGAGATTGGACGGGGATTAGTAAACTATGATGCTGTGGAAGCAGCGAAGATTATCGGCCAGTCCAGTGAACGCATCAATACGATACTGGGTTATGTCGACGAGCCGGAGTTGATTCACCGGGATAATCTCGTTGTATTCTGACTGGCCGGTAGTGCCGGCTTACGCTGTTTCCAGTCTTTGCGTCAGTTAAATTTAGCTTGGCAGATTGCGAATACGCTGATTTAACCGGCTCTTATGCCGTGCGGCTTTGTTTGCGTGGATGATCCCTTTGCTAGCCGTACGGTCGATCACAGAGACGGCTTCTTGATAGGCAGCCTGGGCTTCAGGCTTGTTTCCGACTTGGATGGCTTTCAGCACCTTCTTGATGTAAGTCCGCATTTTAGAGCGCATACTGGTATTGTGCTGGCGATGCTTTTCGGCTTGAATGATCCGCTTTTTGGCTTGTGCAGAATTCGCCAAGGTGTTTATCTCCTAAGTTTACTGGTCTTTAGAAATAGGGCCGACATGCTACGGCTGCTGTTAAATGGCTGATTAGTATCGACAGCCTGATCGCGAAAGTCAAGTTTGATTCTAACAGTCTTACTTCGCCGCTCATCCTCATGATAAGTCTTTCAAACGGGGTGAGTTATTCAGGTTAAAATGCGTCTGATTCCATCCTGCCATCGGCTGTTTGCCCTTCATTTTCGAGTTTACATGTTATGTTGCCTGTTATCGCTTTGCTGGGTAGGCCCAATGTCGGGAAATCCACTTTGTTTAATTGCCTAACGCGCACTCGAGACGCGCTGGTCGCCGATATGCCGGGCTTAACCCGCGATAGGCAATATGGTTTCGGCAAAGTCGGCCCCCGCCCTTATTTGGTAGTGGACACTGGCGGGTTAGGCATGGATACCGATAGCTTGGCCGGGCTTGTCAGTCAGCAAGCACAACAAGCCGCACAAGAAGCTGACCTGTTATTGCTCTTGGTCGATGGGCGCGAAGGACTGTCTAGCGCCGATCAGGACATAACTCAAACTCTACGTCGCTTGGGTAAGCCATTGCACTTAGTTGTCAATAAAACCGAGCGCTTGGATGCGTTGGCCGTCAGTGCCGAGTTTCACAATTTAGGGCTCGGTGAGCCGTATACGATCTCTGCAGCGCATCGTCAAGGAATTGCCGAGTTGATGGATTCAATCCTAGCGCAACTGCCCAGCGCTGAGGAGGAGCCCGTAATTGAGCAGGCTGGGGGTATTCGGTTAGCTGTAATTGGACGACCTAACGTCGGCAAATCCACGCTCGTCAATCGTCTGTTGGGCGAGGAACGAGTGGTGACCTCCGATGTGCCGGGTACTACCCGCGACAGCATCGAGATCCCCTTCGCAAAGGACGGCCAGGCGTATACCCTGATCGATACGGCCGGCGTGCGGCGGCGCAGCCGGGTACAGGATACGGTAGAAAATTCAGCGTTATCAAAACCCTAAAGGCTATTGAGCAAGCGCATGTGGTTGTCATGATGCTGGATGCTCACCAAGGCATCGTCGATCAGGATGCAACTTTGCTGGGCTTGGCCTTGGATAGTGGGCGGGCGTTAGTCGTGGCAGTCAATAAATGGGACCATCTGGATGCTAACACGCGGCACAAGGTGCGAGAGGGGTTAGAACGCAAGCTGTCTTTTCTTGATTTTGCTGTAATCCATTTTATCTCCGCCCTGCACGGTTCGGGCATCATGGATGTGCTGACTTCGGTGGAAACCGCTTACGCTGCGGCTACTCGCAAATTATCCACGCCGGAATTAACCCGCATCCTGGAACAGATGGTCACCAACCACCAACCACCCCTAGTAAAAGGACACCGAATTAAACTACGTTATGCACACCAAGGCGGACAAAGCCCGCCTGTCATTGTTATCCACGGCAATCGTGTCGAACATGTCCCGGAATCTTATCGCCGATATTTAGCCAATAGCTTCCGTAAATCCTTGAATTTATGGGGCACACCAGTACGGATCGAATTGCGTAGCGGTGACAATCCCTACGAACCCCGCAAACCTTACCGCCCCCAACATCATCGCCCGATTCAGTTCAACTCCAGGAAGAAATCTGCTGTTGGGTCGGGCAATCGGAAACGATGATTTAGGGTAGAAAACATCGCTGCATCACTGCGATTATATGGATTTTTCAATGAGTAGCTGCTCTCCCATTACCTGCGCAAAGACAATGAACAGGCATTGGTGAAATACTCATCTCCGGGTCACAATATGACCGCAGGCTTTCCAAAATGGGGCAATTAATTATGTGCTGTTATGCATCTATTTTTCGGCCTTTAGCCGGCATTCGTTACGCGCTAATCCTCGTCCTATTGTTAGGAATCAATTGTCATTCTCTCGCCCAAGCAATTTTAGAGTCTCCGACACAAGGCTCATTCGAAAGTGGGATTAATTTGATTCGGGGATGGGTATGTGATGCAAACCAGGTCGAAATCAGTATCGACGGCGAACCCCCACGTCAGACTGCCTACGGTACCAAACGCGGCGATACCATTGAGATTTGTGGCGACGACGACAATGGGTTTGGCTTCACCTTCAATTGGAATGCGGTCGGCGACGGTATCCATAATATCCGGGCTTTGGCGGATGGCGTTGAATTCGCCAACGTCAATTTTGTTGTTACGACCCTGGGAGTCAATTTCCTGGAAGGGGCCAACGGCGAATTCACCTTACCCGATTTTCCCAACCCGGGTAGCTCGCCGATGTTACGCTGGTCACAAGCTCAGCAGAATTTTTGTGCTGTCTAGCGCTATTTCCGTCCCCATCATCCCGATCCTCCGAGTAATCCCCGTGCATTCCTGGAGTCACGACTCAGGGTTCCTCAGAAAGTGGGATTGGTCTAATCCGCGGCTGGGTTTGTGAAGCTAGCATCGTCGAAGTGGTTATTGATGGTGGCGCATTGCGACAAACCGCCTACGGCACTAAGCGTGGCGATACGATTGGCGTGTGCGGTGATGACAACAACGGTTTTGGTTTCACCTTTAACTGGAATGCGATCGGCGACGGTGCCCATAACCTCAGAGCACTAGCCGACGGGGTGGAATTTGCCAATGTAAACTTCGCGGTGACTACGCTTGGCGTGGATTTCCTGGAAGGCGCCGGTGGGCAGTTCCCATTATCCGACTTCCCGAGTAATGGCAACACCACCACAGTGGGTTGGTCGGAACCGAGTCAGAACTTCAATATCGTTAGCAGCACGGCTACGGGAGTCAAAATCGCAACCGCTGCTGCCGTGACCGATCCGAACTAACCCTTTAATTGCTGCCATGCTGGGTGCTAATAGTTCGAACAGCTTGGGTGTACAGGTTATCAAAGGTCCGGAAGGGCAACCGACTCAACTAACTGCTGTGACTTGGGCAGATTCGAATCAGAATCTGTTTGCGAATCTGCTGTTGGCCGATAATGGTTTGCCAGCCAGCTATCAGGACTCGCTCGGCATTGAGGTGCAGTTCAGCAACTTCACCCAAACCACTTATCAGATCAGCCTTGTCGACGCCCAAGGCACGGTAGTACTCGGCCCACTGACTATCCCCGTCGATTTCGGATTATTGGTGCCCTTACAGCAGCTCGCAGCCACCCTACAGAATCCCATTCAAAGCAGCTTGATCCATGCCCGGCAACAACAGCAAAGGCATGTGGCTGCCGCTGCTCGCGGACCTTTTTCACTTAACGCCTTTGCGCTTGATGCCCTATGGGCAGGAGGTGTCGCTGCTGGCGGCATGCTTTGCTCATTAGAAGCCGCATTAGAGAGCATACCGAACGTACCGAACATCGATTTGATTGCAGCAGTCGGTTGCGAATCACCGTTGATTGCAGGATTCATTGAATTGGCTGGTGCGAGCAGCGGTTCCGATCCCATCGTGCAAAGCGCTTTGAAATTCAGCGAGGATGTGTTCGAGGCGCCTTGCGATCCTAACATTGATGGTGGGGCTGGTTGTTTAACTACTGCTGCCGAAGAGTTACAAGAACGCGAACCGCTCACTGGAACTGAAACGCCGATGATCCCGACCAATGTTAACGCCAGTGACGGCACGTTACCGGACCAGATTAACGTCACCTGGAGCTTCGTCACTGACGCCACCTCCTATGAGGTGTACCGTTCCAACTCGTCCGGCGATACCGGAGCATTGCGGGGTACGGTTAACAGTACCAGTTTTGAGGACACCTCAGTAACTCCGGGGATCATCTATTGGTATCGAGTCAAGGCTTGCAATAGCGCCGGTTGCAGCGGATTTAGTTCCGCCGATAACGGGTTCGCTGTGTTAGAGGTCCCTAACCCACCTTTACCACCACTGGCTCCCGAAGGAGTTTCCGCCTCAGATGGAACCGATGATCTGGTTATTATTACTTGGGGATGCGGTCAGTGACGCTACTTTCTACGAAGTGTTTCGTTCCGATGCCGCCGATACTACCGGTTTTCTCCTCGGTTCGCCCTCAGGCACCAGTTTCAACGACACGTCCGTAATACTGGGTCGGACTTACTGGTATCGGGTAAGAGCCTGTAATGATGCAGGTTGTAGTGAATTCGGCGGTCCTGACTCGGGGTTTAGTGATGGTGTGGGTATTTTACCGGTCTTAAACCCACCTGCTGGAGTATCAGCCAGTGATGGGATTTTCAGCGATCGGGTCAATATCACTTGGGATGCCGTTAACTTAGCAACCTTTTACGAGGTGTTTCGCTCTGATAGCGCGGGTACTGAAGGTGTTCTCATTGGAGTACCCTCCGGTACCAGTTTCAACGACACCTCCGCATCGCCGGGCTCGACACATTGGTATCGAGTCAGGAGCTGTCTCGGCACAGGTTGTGGTGACTTCAGCGAACCAGATTCCGGTTTTCGCGGCGGGATGTAAGCTAGATCTCACGGGTAAATCCATCCACAGTTAATGGGGTACACTGGCACGTATCGAGTTGCGCAGCAGTTACACTCACCAAGAACCGCGAAAACCGTATCGTCCCCAAAATTATGGTCCGCGCTTTGCGGCCCAACGTATGGATTGGCAGTTGCGTGGTTGTTATCCCATTATTTAGAGTATGGACAATGAGAAGATAGGTGTTATCAACGACATTTATCGGGAAGTCACAACACAATACGATCACAGACGTTCCGTGGCGGGGAAATTAATTATGTTCTGTTATACAACCATTTTTCGGCCATTGGCTGTACGCTACTGGTTATTCCTTTTCCTATTGTTGGCAATCAATCCTCATTCTTTTGCCCAAGCAACTTTAGAATCTCCGACGCAAGGCTCATTCGAAAGTGGAATCAGTTTGATTCGGGGCTGGGTGTGTGATGCCAACCAAGTTGAAGTCAGTATCGACGGTGAAGTTCCTCGGCAAACCGCCTACGGCACTAAGCGCGGTGATACGGTCGGCGTGTGTGGTGACGACAACAACGGTTTCGGACTCACCTTCAATTGGAATGCGCTCGGCGATGGCATTCATAATATCAGGGCTTTGGCCGACGGCGTCGAATTTGCCAACGTCAATTTCGTGGTCACCACTCTGGGAGTCAATTTCCTGGAAGGGGCCAACGGCGAATTTACCTTACCCGATTTTCCTAACCCGGGTAGCTCGCCGATGGTGCGTTGGTCACAAGCGCAGCAGAATTTTGTACTGTCTAGCGCCATCTCTGTTCCCAACATCCCCAATCCCCCGAGTAATCCTCGAGCATTCCTGGAATCGCCCACCCAAGGATCGTCCGAAAGTGGGGTTGGTTTAATTCGCGGTTGGGTTTGTGAAGCTAGCACCGTCGAAGTGGTTATTGATGGTGGCGCATTACGACAAACCGCCTACGGCACCAAACGCGGCGATACGATCGGCGTGTGCGGCGACGACAACAACGGCTTCGGACTCACCTTCAATTGGAATGCGATCGGCAATGGAGTCCATAATCTCAGAGCGCTGGCCGACGGGGTGGAATTCGCCAATGTGAACTTCGCGGTGACTACACTTGGGGTGGATTTCTTAGAAGGTGCCAGCGGACAGTTCCCTTTACCCGACTTCCCGAGTGGCGGCAACACTACCACAGTGGGATGGTCGGAACCGAGTCAAAATTTCAATATCGTCAGCAGCACCGTTACGGGCGCAAAAATCGCAACGGTTGCAGCTGTTACCGATCCCAATAATCCTTTACTTGCGGCCGCCTTGGGTGCCAACGGCTCAAACAACTTAGGTGTACAGGTTATCAAAGGTCCGGACGGGCAACCGACACGATTGACCGCACTCACCTGGGCGGATTTGGATCAGAATCTTTTTGCCAATCTACTATTGGCCAACAACGGTCTGCCAGCCACCTATAAAGATTCGCAGGGTATTGAAGCGCGGTTTAGCAACTTCACCCAAACCACTTATGAGATCACTTTTGTTGATCCCCAAGGGGGCGTAGTGTTCGGGCCATTGACCGTTCCAATCGACTCGGGTCTGTTACTGCCCTTGCAGCAACTCGCCGCTACCTTACAGAATCCTGCCCAAAACAGCCTAGTCGATGCGCGGCAATTGCAACAACGATATGTAGTGTCGGCCGCACGAGGACCTTTCTCGCTGGACGGACTGGCGCTTGATGCCATATGGGCAGGTGGGGTCGCTGCCGGAGGCCTGTTTTGTTCATTACAGTCCGCAACGGAGGGTACAGGGGTTAGCAATTTGATCGCAGCAACTGGCTGCGGATCGCCATTGATTACAGGGTTTGCTGAACTAGCTGACGCGGGCAGTGGTTCCGATCCCACCGTACAAAGCGCGTTAAAATTCAGCGAGGATGTAACCGAGGCGCCTTGCGATCCCAACGTCGATGGCGGGGCAGGTTGTTTGACTGATCGCCGCTGGTGAGTTACAAGAGCGTGAACCACCTACTGAACCTGAAACACCGCCGGCTCCCGCCAATGTCAATGCCAGCGACGGCACTTTCTCGGACCGGATTAATGTCACCTGGAGCGTCGTTACCAACGCCACTTCTTATGAGGTGTATCGTTCCACGTCGTCCAGCGATAACGGGTCACTGCGGGGAACGGTCAACAGCACCAGTTTTGACGACACTTCAGTATCATTGGGCCTCACTTACTGGTACCGGGTCAAGGCTTGCAATAACGTCGGTTGTAGCGGATTCAGTTCAGCGAATAGTGGATTCACACAACAAGAGGTGACTCTGCCGGGTATTCCCACCGGGGTTTCGGCTAGCGATGGAACCTTTGAGGACCTGGTCAATATCAGTTGGAACGCGGTCAGTGGAGCGACTTTTTACGAAGTGGCTCGCTCAGATATTGGTGCGACGACAGGCACCGTCATCGGTTCATCCTCTACCACCAGCTTTGATGACACCACCGTCTCGCCGGAGTCGCCACACGAATATCGGGTAAGGGCCTGCAACGATGCAGGTTGCAGTGAATTCAGCGATCCCGACCAGGGTTTTCGC
The DNA here is from genome assembly GCA_012032855.1 of Candidatus Competibacteraceae bacterium. The sequence continues at coordinate 4,092 of JAAUQA010000025.1, read as the reverse complement.
GCCGGGATGATGACCCAGGAAACTCAGTGGGGCGCGTTGACCAGCGTTTGCTGCACCCTCAGCGTTTTAACGCTTGAAGTCACCATTGATGACGTACTCCGTCGATCGGTCGTAGGGGCCTGCCCGGAAGGTGAAACGCCACCAGAGGCGAGTTTCGAAGGTTTTGTAACCACCACTGCAGGCACAAAAAATATATTTGCGACAGCATCCGGCGGTTGTCTTTCCCAGACCTTCGAAGGTCCTTTGGATTTCTCGGCAGGCACTTGCTATTTAATGCGCCTTGCCATCGAGGGCGATGGACAGGTACGGTTGCTTCAAGAACCGGTGAGTTGCTCGTCATCGGCGACTAGTCATGCATTGTCGGGCGATAGGATGCAAGCGTTAGACGAACCGGGCAATCCTTAAACGATGAAACTTTGCCGGGCTCTTGGTTCGGCATCATCTTAGTCGCGCAGTAACGACAACGAGGAGGTGGTTATTTCCCTCCTCGTTGGTACAGACCATACCAGCGCTCGACAGGCATCGGGCCGTTATCGGGTGAGTCCACCCACAGCCCGCCCGCGCCTTCGTAAATCTGCGGATCGTCAACCGTTGCCGTGCTAAACGCAGGTTCCTGAACCGGGAAATCCGCATTCAAGCGCCAAGGGACAGGTGGTGATTCGCCATGCCGGGTAACCACGATGCGGCCATCCTCAAAAGTGTGCAGATCAATCAGCACCGCGTTTAAACCTCAGGCCAGCTTCTTGTATTTGATTCGATGCGGTTGATCTGCTTCCACACCCAAGCGCCGTTTGCGGTCGGCTTCGTAATCGGCGTAATTGCCTTCAAACCACTCCACTTTGCTATCGCCCTCGAAGGCCAAATGTGGTGGCAATCCGATCCAGAAACCACCGATCATGGGAATGATCACCGCGCAACCGGGGAAGGCTAACAGCGCTTCTTCCAAAGCCCGTAAGGTCTCCACATCCAGATCGTTGGTCGGTTCGTCCAACAGCAGCACATTGCCGCCGCTTTTCAGCAGCTTGGCCAAGTGCAACCGGTTACGCTCGCCGCCCGATAAATCTTTGACGAACTTCTGCTGATCCGGGCCTTTAAAATTGAAGCGTCCCACATAAGCGCGGGAATTAATCTGATAGTTGCCGATGGTGATGGTATCCAGGCCGTCCGAAACTTCCTCCCAAACCGTCTTATCGCCAGCCAGATTGTCGCGGCTTTGATCCACATAGGCTAGTTGCACGGTATCGCCAATCCGCAGCGTGCCGTCATCAGGTTGTTCGATACCCATCAACATACGGAACAAGGTCGTTTTACCCGCACCATTAGGACCGATCACCCCGACGATACCGCCTTGCGGTAACGTGAACGACAACCCGTCCACCAACAAGCGTTCGCCAAATCCCTTACGTACATTGGTCGCCTCGACCACTAATTCACCTAACCGGGGACCGGGCGGAATATACAAATCCATGGTCTCGTTGCGCTTCTGGAAGTCCTGCGATTGCAGCTCCTCAAAGCGGGCCAGACGAGCTTTGCTCTTGGCGTGACGACCTTTGGGATTGGCATTGACCCAGTCCAATTCCGCTTTCATCGCCTTAATCCGCGCGTCAGCTTGTTTTTCCTCAATCTCCAGGCGTTTTTCCTTCTGCTCCAACCAGGAAGAGTAATTGCCCTGCCAAGGAATACCATGACCGCGATCCAACTCCAAAATCCAGCCGGCTACATTGTCAAGGAAATAACGATCATGGGTGACGGCAATCACCGTGCCGGAATAATCCTGCAGAAACCGTTCCAGCCAAGCCACGGATTCGGCGTCCAAATGGTTGGTCGGTTCATCCAACAACAGCATGTCCGGTTTGGAGAGCAACAACCGACACAGTGCAACCCGGCGTTTTTCCCCGCCGGATAACGCGCCGACATCAGTGTCCCACGGCGGTAACCGTAAGGCATCTGCGGCCACTTCCAGAGTGCGTTCCAAGTTATGCCCATCGCTGGCCTGAATCAGTGCTTCAAGCTGTGCCTGTTCTGTGGCAAGCGCATCGAAATCGGCTTCAGGTTCGGCGTAGGCGGCATAGACTTGGTCCAAACGCTCTAGCGCTGATTTGATAGGGGCTACCGCCTCCTCGACATTGCCACGCACGTCTTTACTGGTATCCAATTGCGGTTCTTGCGGCAGATAACCAATATTGATGCCCGGTTGCGGACGGGCCTCACCGATAATATCGGTATCCAAACCCGCCATGATCCGCAATAGCGTCGATTTGCCGGAACCGTTCAAACCCAGCACGCCGATTTTGGCGCCCGGAAAAAAGGATAGGGAAATGTCTTTCAAAATCTCGCGTTTAGGCGGAACTATCCGGCCAACGCGATTCATCGTGTAAATATACTGTGCCATAAGAATCCGGAGTAAAAAGTCGGTAACGGTGCATTGCGCAAAAACGCGCTGATTGTACCTCAATCACAAGTAATTACCGAAACCGGGTTCGCGGGACGGTAAAGTTTTAGGTTGACCTTGGCTATCGACCGCAACGTAGACGAGAACTGCTTCGGTCACTTGAATGCAGTGCACTTGGTCGGCACGATCCCGTTGCGCAAAGACCTCGACCCGCACGGTCAGCGACGTTCTGCCGATTTTTTCGATTTTGGCGAAGCAACTGACCAGATCGCCCACGAATACCGGCTTGTGGAATTCGATGGAGGTCACCGCAACGGTCACGACTCGGCTATTGGAATATTCCACTGCCGCAACGCTACCGGCGAGATCCATCTGCGCCATGATCCAGCCACCGAAGATGTGGCCGGCGGCGTTAGTGTCTTTGGGCATCGCCACTACCCGAATGGCGGGTTGGCGATCAGACGGAAAAAGATCAATATCGTCTTGCATGGGCTCTCTACTTCCGGCGTTATTGTTGCAATAATGTGGCTATTAAAAAACCGTCGCTATCCAACGCGGTCAACAGATCAGTTTCAGCATAACCCCGGAGGGTGTCCTCTATGAAGCGTAGCAGAAAGGTAGGTGTGTATACCGGTGAGCAGCTGAATCGGTATGGCTTCGGCGATGATCATCCTTTGCAGGAAAGTCGGATTTATGCGTTTTGGGACGAGATGCACCGCCGCGATCTGGACTTTCAAATCACGGCGTTGGACCCGGTGCTGGCCACGGAAGAACAATTACTGTTATTTCATACTCCAGAGTACGTCGATAAAGTCAAACAGTATTCAGCCCATGGCGAGGGGTTTCTGGACTATGGTGACACCCCGGCCTACAAAGGGATTTTCGAAGACGCTTCCCATGTGGTGGGTACAGTGGTGGATGCGGTACAACGGGTCATGACTAATCAGTTAAGGCGCGTTTTTGTGCCCATTGCCGGGTTGCATCACAGCATGCCGGATGCCGCTTCCGGCTTTTGTGTTTTCAATGATGTCGGGGTCGCCATCCACACCTTGTTAAACGAATACAGCTTGGAGCGGATCGGCTATGTTGATATTGACGCGCATCACGGCGACGGCGTTTTCTATGCCTTTGAAGAAGAGCCTCGGGTCATCGTCGCCGATATTCACGAGGATGGCCGTTATCTCTTTCCGCAAACCGGCTTTGCCTACGAAACCGGCAAAGGCGAAGCGCGGGGGCGCAAGCTTAATTTGCCGTTGTTACCGCTAGCAAACGATGGCGATTTTTTTATGATGTGGGAGAATGTGGTCAAATTCATACGCCAATGGGAACCGCAATTTATCATCCTCAACTGTGGAGCCGATGGTCTGCAAGGCGACCCGCTTACTCATTTGCACTACACCGTTCGGACGCATATCACAGCCGCTACCGATATGTGTGCCATTGCTGAAGAATTCGCTGACGGCCGTATCGTCGCTGTTGGTGGTGGTGGCTATGAACTGAGCAATATCAGCCAAGCCTGGACGGCGGTAGTCAATGCGTTTTTAGAAGCGCCCATGCGTTAATCCTTAAACCCTTACCGGAGATCACGATGAAAACCAGTGCGCGTAATCAATTTTGGGGAGAAGTCGTTCAAGTGCAAAAAGGTGCCGTCAACGCCGAAGTGGCCTTGCGCTTGACGGGAGGAGAACAATTGACATCTG
>JAAUQA010000348.1 GCA_012032855.1 Candidatus Competibacteraceae bacterium | reverse complement strand
TTATCGTCGGCTCCAGCAACGCGGTCAACCTTACTGACGGATTAGATGGTTTAGCCATTATGCCCACGGTCATGGTGGCGGGAGCATTGGCTATATTCGCCTACGCGACGGGTAATGTGAACTTCGCCGACTATTTGGGTATTCCCTACGTGGCGGGTACCGGAGAAATTGTGGTGTTTTGCGGATCTTTAGTGGGGGCCGGGCTTGGCTTTCTATGGTTTAACGCCTATCCCGCTCAGGTGTTTATGGGCGATGTCGGCGCTTTGGCCTTGGGAGCGGCATTAGGCACTATCGCTATCATTGTGCGCCAGGAATTGGTGTTGTTGGTCATGGGAGGGGTATTCGTCATGGAAACCCTGTCGGTGATCTTACAGGTCGCCTCTTTCAAACTCACCGGTCGACGTATTTTTCGTATGGCCCCCTTGCATCATCATTTTGAGCTGAAAGGCTGGCCGGAACCGCGGGTGATCGTCCGTTTTTGGATCATCACCGTTATTTTGATATTGATTGGCTTAGCCACACTCAAGATTCGCTGAGGCTGCGATACTGATGTCACCGGTTGCCCCTATTCCAGACTGCTTGCAGCACGGGTTTCCCGTCGGTAAAGAGGCTCTGGATCTGCGCGGGCTCACGCTAGTCGTCGGGTTAGGACGCAGCGGGCTGTCTGCGGTGCGTGCGCTGATAGGGCTGGGAGCGGAAATCGCCGTAACCGACAGCCGTCCGATTCCCCCTGAATTAACTGCGTTGCAACAGGAGCTCCCTAACGTCCCTTATCGGATTGGTCAGTTCGACTCCGAGTTGTTCGCCAAGGCGAAACGGCTGGTGGTCAGCCCCGGCGTCTCGGTACAAACGCCTTTGATCGCTGCAGCAGCGGCACGCGGTGTAACGATCTGGGGCGATATCGAACTATTCGCCCGGCTTACGCAGGCACCGGTCGTTGCGATCACCGGCTCCAACGGCAAAAGCACAGTCACCACTTTGCTGGGTTGCATGGTAGAACAAGCCGGTATACCAGTTGCGGTGGGGGTAACTTAGGTACCCCGGCCCTGGACCTATTGCGTCACGCAAAAACTGAGTTATACGTGTTGGAACTGTCCAGTTTCCAATTGGAAACGACGCATAGTTTGAATGCTACGGTTGCCACGGTACTCAACATCAGCCCTGATCATATGGATCGTTACCCGGATCTGAACAGTTACGCTCAAGCCAAGCAGCGCATTTTCCGGGGCGACGGCATACAAATCATCAATGCCGATGATCCGCGAGTAACGGCGATGCAGAACCCGTACCGGAGAGCCCTGCGCTTTACCTTAAACACTCCGGCTAAGGGGGAATTCGGATTACGACAGCACGGTAGGGAAATCTATCTCGCCTATGGGGAAGACAACTGGCTGGCTGCGGAGTCACTCAAGATTCGGGGTAAGCATAATCTAGCCAACGCATTGGCAGCGTTAGCCTTGGGTCACGCGTTGGATTTACCCAAAACCGCGATGATAGCGGCTTTGTGCTCATTTCCAGGATTACCCCATCGGACTGAATGGGTCGCGTCGGCGAGAGGAATCAATTGGTTCAACGATTCCAAAGGCACCAATGTCGGAGCCACGATAGCCGCCGTGCAGGGCTTGCCGGGTCCGTTGGTATTGATTGCCGGCGGCGATGGTAAAGGCCAGGACTTCGCTCCGTTGGGAGCGGTATTGGCCGATAAGGTGCGCGCTTTGATCGTGCTCGGTCGTGATGCGCCGGCGATTGCTGCCGTATCCTCTGTACCGGTGCATTGGGCCGATGATATGGAACAGGCGGTGATACTGGCTGCGGAGATAGCGCATGCCGGTGACAGCGTATTGCTATCGCCGGCTTGCGCCAGCTTCGACATGTTCAGTCACTACGAAGAACGGGGCGCGATATTTAGCGCTCTTGCGCGTAGGCAAGCGTCATGCTGAATGCATCGTTACCCCAAACGCCGGCGTCGGTGACTTGGTCCGGTCCGGATCCCTGGTTGGTATTGCCAGGGGATAACATTATTAATTATTGGCTTGTTGATGGTCACCTCCGCGTCTATGCCGCTCGCTGAGGCGCAGCTGAACCAGCCTTTCTATTTCCTGATCCGACAGGGCATTTTTATGGGAATCGGCATACTGGCAGCGATGGTCGTCTTACAGATCTCATTAGAACGCTGGTATCGCTATGGCCCTTGGTTACTGCTACTGGTGGTAGCGTTGTTACTGCTGGTATTACTCCCCGGTATCGGCAAAGAAGTTAAAGGTAGCAGCCGATGGATTAGTTTAGGTCCTGTCAATCTGCAACCCTCGGAATTAGCCAAATTATTCGTCCTCGTCTACGCGGCAGGTTATCTGCAACGGCACCGCATCGCGCTACGTCATTCCCTGGAAGCCATGATTCGCCTGCTGATCGTGTTGGCTGGGGTCGCGTTATTGTTATTGCTGGAACCCGATTTCGGCACCACTGTCGTGCTGTTGGGCACCGTGTTGGGCATCGTGTTTCTAGCCGGGGTTAATCTCTGGCGCTTTGCGACCTTGCAAGGATTAGTGATCGTCGCTATGGCGTTATTAATCTATTCGTCCGACTATCGCCGGGCTCGCTTAATCAGTTTTCTGGACCCCTGGGCCGATCCCTTTAACAAAGGATTCCAACTCACCCAATCGCTGATCGCCATTGGCCGTGGTGAGTTGTCCGGAGTCGGCTTGGGCGCCAGTATGCAGAAATTATTTTATCTGCCGGAAGCTCATACCGATTTTCTCTTCGCCATCCTGGCGGAGGAATTAGGGCTGATCGGGGTTCTCGTCATCATCGGCTTGTACGCAATAATTGTAGGGCGCGCCTTCACAGTGGCTGCCCAGGCCGAACGGTTAGAGCAGTATTTTGCCGCTTATCTGGCCTATGGGATTGGCTTGTGGCTCAGTATTCAAGCCCTGTTCAACATGGGCGTCAATATGGGGGTATTACCGACCAAGGGCTTGACCCTACCGCTGCTCAGTTACGGTGGCAGCAGCTTGGTCGTGACCTGTATCGCGTTAGCCTTGTTGCTTCGCATTGAACTGGAAACCCGTAGTTCGGACCCACACGCCCAAGCCGAACTACCTGCCCGTGCCATGCCGGAGCTCTCGCAATGAGCACGCAGGCACCTGTTTTAATCATGGCAGGCGGCACTGGGGGGCACGTGTTCCCAGCTTTGGCAGTAGCTGAACGGTTACAACAGCATGATATGCCGGTGGTTTGGATGGGTACTCCGCAAGGGCTGGAAGCTCAGCTTGTCCCTGCAACCGGTATCCCAATGGAACTGATCAGTGTCTCGGGGCTCCGTGGGACCGGCTTGAAGCGCTTGCTGGCGGCTCCTCTAATGCTCAGTCGTGCATTATGGCAAGCAGCAGCTGTGTTGCGCCGGATCAACCCTTGTCTAGCCTTGGGTATGGGTGGCTTTGCCAGCGGACCCGGCGGGCTAATGGCGCGTTGTTTAGGTATTCCGTTAGTCATCCACGAACAAAATGCGCTCGCCGGCTTCACCAATCGATGCTTATCCCGTATAGCCAACCCGGTATTAGAAGGGTTTCCCAACAGTTTTCCCGCTACGCGCCAGGCCCTATGCGTCGGCAACCCGGTGCGCGCCAGCATTGCCGATTTACCGAAGCCGGAGCAACGTTTTTCTGAACGGCGTGGACTGGCGCGTCTGTTGGTATTAGGTGGCAGCCAAGGCGCATGGCAGCTTAATCGGTGGGTGCCGGAAGCGTTGGCGGCGATGGCTCCGACTGAGAGACCGGCCGTGTGGCACCAAACCGGTAGTAAGTGGCACGATGCGACGGCGCAACTGTATAACGAAACTGGAGTAGAAGCGCGTCTGATGCCGTTTATCCAAGACATGGCCGAAGCCTATGGCTGGGCGGATCTGGTGTTATGTCGGGCCGGCGCGCTGACAGTGGCCGAGCTGGCAACAGCCGGAGTAGGCGCGATTCTGGTGCCTTTTCCCCATGCCGTCGGCGATCACCAAACAGCGAATGCCCGCTTTCTAGAGCAGTCCGGCGCGGCACTGCTCCACCAACAGGCAGCTTTGACACCGGCGTATTTGACCGAATTATTGCGCGGTTTATTAAGTGATCGTACCCGCCTGTTGGCGATGGCCAGCGCAGCCCAACGGTTGGCACAGCCCGATGCCGCCGAGCGCATCGCAATGCACTGCCTGGACCGGATCAGCGCACACGAGGTTAACCCGTGCTAAGCCGCGCTGAGTCGCCGGCGGTAAAACCGCTTGGCACCGACACCAGTCGAGAGATGCGCCGCATCCGGCGGATTCATTTTGTCGGTATCGGCGGAGCAGGCATGAGCGGTATCGCCGATGTATTGCTGACGCTGGGCTATGAGATTTCCGGCTCTGACTTGCACAGTAACGCCGCCACCGCTCACCTACAACACTGCGGCGCGGCGATCTACCAAGGACATGCGGCCGACCATATCGCCGGTTGCGATGCTGTCGTAACCTCCAGTGCGATCACAGCCGACAACCCCGAAGTAGTCGCCGCACGGGCTGCGCGAATTCCGGTCGTGCCGCGCGCCGAGATGCTAGCGGAATTGATGCGGTT
>JAAUQA010000347.1 GCA_012032855.1 Candidatus Competibacteraceae bacterium | reverse complement strand
ACCGAAACTATTCTCGCGGCTAAGAGCGGGGATGATAATCAACTGATTCATGAAACCGCCGATCTTTGGTTTCACACGCTGGTGATGTTAGCTCATCAGAATATCGGTCCGGAGGCGGTCTTAAATGAACTTCAACAGCGTTTCGGACTATCCGGCCTAGTAGAGAAAGCATCTCGTCCATCGAAATACTGAGTCTATCGCGTGTCGCGCCTGACACGATTTTCATCTTCTCTGTTTATGAGGCAAAAACAATGGGTGTTGGTGGCATTAGTATCTGGCAGTTGCTGATCGTTCTGGTCATCGTACTGGTTCTGTTCGGCGGTAAGCGGTTGCGTACCCTGGGTTCCGATTTAGGCACATCGATTAAAGGCTTTCGCGATGCCATGAAAAAAGGCAAAGATGAAGGAGAAGACGCGGATGCGCAATTCGACCAAGCATCTCAGAACCGGCTAATTGATGATGATTCCAGCCGGGACGACGGATTGCCTAAACAAAACTCAGTCGTCAAAGAAAAGGATCGGGTTTAGTGCACCGCACTCAGCATTCAGGGTATTGTTATGTTTGATGTCGGCCTTTGGGAGTTGATGCTGCTTTTCATTATTGGCTTAGTGGTGGTGGGTCCGGAGCGGTTACCGTCATTGGCGCGCACCGTTGCGCTATGGATTAATAAAGCCCGGCGCATGGTGTCAGATGTCAGGGATGAAGTCGAAAAAGAATTGCGGGTAGAGGAAATCAAACGCTCCATTCGCCAAGAAGAAACCGTTGGTGAGATGCAGCAATTGGCTAAACGCATCAATTCGATCAACTCGGATTTGAAGGCGGATGTGATGGACGTAATGGATTCGCCTCGTCCCAAAACCCCTAACCTGGCCAAATCGCCTTCGTTACCGACCGACGATGCCGCCAAACTATCGCCCGATTCGTCGACGAAGTGAGCACCCCCGTGTCCGAGGCCGATCAGGAACAACCGTTTATCAGCCATCTGTTGGAATTACGAACCCGCATCATGCGGATGCTGTATGGCGTGGGTGCGATATTTCTCCTGCTGCTGCCTTTTTCTAATAAACTCTATACGCTGTTAGCCGGTCCGTTGCTAGTCCATCTACCCGAACAAAGCAGCATGATCGCCATCCAGGTGATCTCCCCCTTATTGACGCCACTTAAACTCAGCTTGGTCCTGTCGGTATTTATTGCCATGCCCTGGATCCTTTTCCAGTTGTGGGCATTTGTAGCGCCGGGTCTATACCAGAGTGAAAAGCGTTTGGCTTTGCCGATTATCACGTCCAGCACCGTGCTGTTCTACTGCGGAATGGCCTTTGCCTATTATGTGATCATGCCGATTATTTTCCGTTTCATCACTGCAACTGCTCCTGAAGGCGTGGAGGTGATGACCGATATCAATGCCTATCTCGATTTTGTGCTGACACTGTTTTTCGCCTTCGGTATAGCCTTTGAAGTACCGGTTGCGACCGTGATTTTGGTGCTGATGAACATTACCACCCCGGAAGCATTGGCGGCAAAACGGCCTTACATTATTCTGGGCGCGTTCGTTGTCGGTATGTTTCTGACCCCACCGGATGTGATTTCGCAAACCTTGCTGGCTCTGCCAATGTGGGCATTATTTGAGGTTGGCGTTTTTATCTCTCGTTTCATGACCAGCCGACGAACAGCAGGCGACTCGTCACCCTCTTCTACCACTTATCCACACGACAAATAGCGCACTGGAAAGCAAGGACAGAATCTATCCTTGCGCTATTCCAGATACGGTTGGCGTTAATCAATCAATCGCCCGACTTTTGCAAACCTATTTCATCCTTGACTACATGTGTTAATCCTATCGTATCAATGGTCAAGGTCATATGCACGGCCAATTGCTCATCACCGTTCAAACTGCCCTTCTCCAACGCATCCCGTACCGCAGCTTCGATTTCACGCTGTGACGTCACCCCAACTTTTTTAAGAAATTTACGCAATTCGATATTGAAGAAATCTGGATTCATGGTGTACCTCAGTAACTCAGTGAAGTGGTTTTTAAAATGTTTCACGTGAAACATTCAGTAGGTTAGCAAATGAGTCAGAATGTTGCTAAAAACATGTCGCTTACAGTTAAACCGCGTTTTCTGGACGACTAGCCCATATTACCGCTGCGAGGATAAGCACCCCCGCCGCACACTCAGTTAAGGTTGGATATTCACTGAAAAAGAGAATGGCGAATAACGGTGCAAAGGCCAGCTCCGAAGCAAGCACCACCGCACCGAGCCCAAGATCAAAATGTCGAAATCCGATTAATGGTAGATAGGATGCAACCAGAATGAGCGCTCCAAAGACTAACGCAACTCCCCAGGTCGTCCATGAGATAGAGATCATGATGGGAGCCGAAGCCATTAGCATTATGATGGCCGTTATCACTAATCCACCCAGTAACTGTATCAATACCAAAACCCGGTGATTGATCAGCCCTGTTAGATATTTGCGAAAAAATTCGCGCATCCATCGCATAATCCCGCCGCCACACCTAAAAAATCCCCACCCGATGCTGTTCTCTCCCCATGCCGGAGCCACGAAGCAAACCAAGCCGACAAAACACAGCAGTAATACACCCATGCGGTGCCTTGTCAGTCTCTCACCGAAGACCAGGATTCCGCCTGCTTGAGCGACCAGCAAGCTGGCACCGTACAATGCAAATACAGCAACAGCAATTTTGGTGCTTACCACAGCGTAGGTAAAAAAAATCACGCCAAGAGGAAAGGCGAAAGAATAACCCAGCAGAAGAAACCCATTGACCCCTTTGGTACGATAAGCCGGGCGACTCCAAAGCACCCATAAGACCGCAAGCATCAAAGCCAACGCATAGCGAAGGCCGATTTGCTGTACAGCAGAGAGTTCTGTATCCAGCCACCGAATCAGCACTCCGAACGAGGCCATAATCAGTCCGGTGGAAAACAGCGCCGTGAATCCCAGCCAGCGCTCGTCGATATTGTTACGCATCAGCGGCACTGTGTATGTCGTATGCGGCTTGAATACCCGTTTCAATGGCACTCTGCATCCAGGCACGCATACGCGCGACATGCTCACCCGCGAAATAGATGCGTCCCTCAGCTGCAGCTCCCGCTTCCGCGAATAAAGTTTCCTGACCCGGCTGGTACAGAGCGTAAGCACCACCGGCATAGGGATCGTTTTGCCACATATGGGAAACGCCGCCTTCTACTTCCGTCACAATTTCCGGGTGAATTTTAGCCACATATTCCACCGCACGCGCTATACGGTCCGACTCGGTAAGCGCTGACCAGCGTTCCGCATCCTGTCCCCAAGTGTAACTCGCCAGCAATACCCCTCGGCCGGTTTCCTGGCCATGCTGCGGGTAATACAGGGTGCGGATGGGTAGATCAGTTTGAGTACGACCCCCGTATATGCCATCTTTAGTCTCCCAAAAACGGGAACGGCTCTGCAGAAATATTTTGCCGCTGGAGTAATAATGCAATTCTCGAATAGCCCGCTGTTTTGCGCGCGAGAACGGTGTCAGCACTTCGATATGGCGCAATACCGGAAACGGTATCGTACAAATCATATAATCCGCCGTTTCCGAAAAGCGCCCACCCGCTGATTCGCAATGCACAGTTACCGAACAGCTATCCTGTTCTATGGCCCGTACTACGGCACCCAAGCGAACATTCGGCGCAAGTCCGCGATAAAGCGCATGGGTTAATTGATCCGTTCCTCCTTGGATTTGATAAGTCTCACCGAAGGATTCATCGACTTCCTCACGAACGATTTCCAAAATCGACGTATCCATTTCGCTTTCGGTATTCTCAAGCAAACCGTAAAGCTCGATCGCCTCGCTGGACCACCCATGTAGTTCAAGGAATTGACGTAACGACAACCAATCACAGGTATCCCGTATTTCGCGCCAACCTTGCTCAGGATCCCTACGAATTTTCTCTATCATGGGTCGGATGGTTGCTACCCACTTCTGCTTTACAGACTGGTGCTTATCCTCGTCCGGCAATGGATAGGGTAACGATTCCGGATGGCTATAAACCTGATCAAAACGCAGTCGCTGGCCTTGAAAAAACAGTACGCTTGAGGTGTGTAGGCCCGGAAAGGCTCCAGCTTCAAACCAAAGTGCTCGGTATAGTGAAGCGTTAATCGGTGGCCTTGAGGAATCCGCATCGCCCCCGCCTCGGCATAGAGTCCCGGAGCAAATGGATCGCGTAACGTATACACCCGTCCACCAGGCCGTGAGCGAGCTTCCAGCAAGGTTACGCTATGCCCGGCCCGTTTGAGCTCATGCCCGGCAATCAGACCGGACAAACCCGAGCCAAGTATTAGAACTTGCTTTTGCGAACCCCTGTTCTTAGGAAAACCCTGTTCAGCGATTACCAAGTGGTTGAGTGCTGCCATTATTAGATTCTTTTTTGGCTCTACCGGGATTCCCGTGGAGACCCCAAGATATAGTGGTCTAGCGCTTGTGCCAGGGGAGTGAGAAGCTAACCGCATGATAATCGATTCACGGGTTAAACGACGATGGACCATCTGCTACAAACGTTACTGAATCTGCCGGATATCCGGGTGCTGGGGAATGACTACACGGCGCAAGGCGATCTCATCATTCGGGTGGAAAGCAC
>JAAUQA010000346.1 GCA_012032855.1 Candidatus Competibacteraceae bacterium | reverse complement strand
GCAATACATGCAACAGGGCCCATTCACCGGCTCCGGTTTGTTTCACTACTTCCAGTTGGCCTTTGACGATGACATGGATGGCATGGTCTTTATTTCCTTCATGCAATAGAAAATCGCCACGCTCCAAACCCTGAATCCGGATAAGCGGTGCCAACACTGCGCATTGTTGTTCGGACAATTCCTCTCCCAATACAGAGTGCTTCAGCAACTCGATGCCGACCTGGGTCGGATAATCATTGTCATTCGTTGTGTTCATGATTTGCCTCCCTCCGCAGTCTTGGCGGTTTAAAAAACTTCCAGCTTTTCAACCCAAATCAACTCACAAGCCCCATACCCGGTATCATCTCGGGTCAGCGAGCTACGCCAGAGCCAACCATTCTCGCCGTGGACCTCGACTAAATAGCCCTCAAAACGAACAATATTCCCTCGGCGGACTTTTTCAGTTGTTTCTCAACAGTCCGACTGGCCGGAATCATATGCATGTTGGCGCTGTGGGTTTCGATCTCGCGGCGGGGAATAGGAAAATTTGCAGTACTCCAGTAATAAAAGCGATTGCTTTGGCTGAATTCTAAATGTTCCAGTATTTTATTGTCAGACATTCTACCCCAGCCTAGAGCAAGGTCGACGGGTGCGAGAGCCGCGCCATCATCCCAGAAATAATCTTCTCTTAGGAGTACCCGTGCTTCGGCTTTAAACTCTGCCAGCGATGTTATCGTGTACCCTTCTTTCTCGAATACTTGTTGATTGCCATATAAGGTTTTCTGTATCGGTTGGTCGGATACCAACACGCCGCCGGCCGTTCAACCGCGCGCTGATTCCAGGAAAAAACGCGCCGATCAGGCAAACCAGCATCAGCGCGATAAACCATTTCATTCTGCTTTACCTCAATGATCTTGTCGTCCGAACCACTGCAAAGCGCCATGCAGTTTGACGACCTCGCCCATAATGAGCAAACACGGCGGTTGTATACGCTCCGCCTCTACCTGCTCAGGTATTGTAGCCAAATCGGCGACATAAACCCGTTGGCTCGGCAAAGTGCCTTGTTCAACCAATGCAACCGGCGTGGTAGCAGCCAGGCCACGAGTGATCAATCCCTGACAAATAGCGCCTAAACTTTGTAATCCCATATAAAACACTACCGTTTGCCCAGGTTGGAGCAGGCTTTCCCAAGGCAAGGATAGGCTGCCGTCGTGGCGATGGCCGCTGACAAACACACAGCTTTGAGCATAATCCCGATGAGTGAGCGGAATACCGGCATAGGCGGCACAACCGGAAGCTGCCGTGATGCCGGGAACCACCTGAAACGGAATGCCGGCCTGAGCTAATGTCTCCAGTTCTTCGCCGCCGCGACCAAAAATAAACGGATCGCCGCCTTTAAGTCGTAGCACCCGTTGCCCTGCCTTCGCTAACTCGACTAGCAAGCGATTAATTTCGTGTTGCGGCAAGACATGATCGCCGGGTTTTTACCGGCATAAATCCGTTCGGCATCCCTGCGGGTCAGGTTTAACACGGCTGGGGAAACCAACCGATCATACACCACGACATCGGCTTGTTGCATGAGCCGCAGCGCTCGAAAAGTCAGTAAATCCGGATCGCCGGGACCACCGCCTACCAGATAGACTTCGCCCATCTTGGCCTCTGATGCCGTGCCTTGGGCCAAGAGTGTTTCCAAGCGCGTATGGGCTTCTTGGTCACGCCCGGACAATATCAATTCCGCGATCGGGCCTTGTAAGACGCCCTCCCAGAAAGCGCGTCGCTGGTTAGCCGGAATCGTTTGTTTGACCCGGTTCCGGAAATCAGCCGCAAGTTTAGCCAGCCGACCGAAAGCCGCCGGAATCAACGATTCCAAGCGTCCGCGTAGCAAACGGGATAGCACCGGAGCGGCCCCGCCGCTGGAAATAGCGATCGTGAGTGGATCTCGGTCGACGATGGCGGGCATGATGAAACTACATAAACTAGGCTGATCGACCACATTGACCGGAATCAAGCGAGCTTGACACTGTTCCGACACGTGGCGATTAACCGCTTGGTCGTTGGTGGCGGCGATAACCAATACGTGACCGCCTAAATCAGACACTGAGAATCGGGCGTTGTGGTGCTGAATGCGCCCAATATCACGTTCTGTCTGAAGGTTTGGTTCCAGGTTTGGCGCGACAACAGTCACCGCCGCCCCGGCCTGCAGCAACAAGGAGACTTTGCGAGCTGCCACCCCGCCGCCGCCGACCACTAGACAGGAACGGTTGCGGACAGCCATGAAGATGGGTAAAAATCCATCGCTACTCCGCTTCCGCCCGCATCCGGCTATCAGTTACAGTCGACGCTGCGGGTTCGAAGATCTGCTCCAGTAAGTCGGCGTCGTCAAAGTGACGGCGACCGACGAAAGCCGTGGCATGGCGCCCACGCTCCCGCATCGCGCCCGGCGAGGGTACACCCATAGGCCATAATAAAAAACGTTCCGAACGCTCGGTGCCGACCACCAGACCCTGGGCATTGAACAGGCTGCGGCGGTGATCTTGGTCTGGTGTGGGCACAGCGTACAATTCGTGGTAATCGCGCCAAGCGTATTCGGTGCCGGTCGGGCTGTCGGCGTATACCCGCTGAATATAATGGGTGCCGGATGCCAACCGCACGACCAGTCGTTCCCCTTCCCATAAACGAGGCGCGAATTGGGTAATCAGCGGCGACTCAGGCAGATCCAACGCTTGCGGACGTACCCGGAGCGCCGTTCTGGGGAATAACTGATGATAGCAACCGCAGGGATGGATGCTGTCGTAAACCAACGGCTCCCCCTGCTTATCCAACGTGACTCGCCAAATCAATCCATCCAATGCGCCGCCTAGGATGTCTAATACGCCGGAACGAGGTCTTTCTGCGAACCAGATCAAGTAATTTAACTGCAGGAGTGGTGTTTTTCGCCAGCGAGTATAGGACTGATATCGATAAACAACCGGCTTGCTTGTGTCGACTGATGGCACATTATCCCCTTGCCAGAAGGGCGCGCCGGGAAGATCGAAGCCGCCGTTGACATCAATTTCCCAGACTGGGGCATGGTGATTGAACAATGCCTCAAGCTGTTCCGAATCCAACTGCGAAAAACCTAGCGCGTCGCGCCTCAGACGGGCGAATTCGACGTGCACATCAGTCTTTGCTATAGGCGGTTGATAACGCTGCAATTGGCCGTGCACGGCCACTGCTTTCAGAGGTTGCGCAAATAGCTCACGGGCTTCCTCATGCCAACGCGCCACGCCAAGGCGTACCGGTATGCCGGTCAACGGATAAAGGCCGATGATGCGCTGAAATGTGACATAGTCGTCCGGCACACTGGTCTGATTAGCCAGCACCATCAGCCGTTCCGGGTTGGTGAGATCATAAGAGCGTAAGGCTTGGGAGCATGCGTTCAGCTCATCCACAAGGGACATGGAACCGGCATATTGATCAGTGAGCGTCCGCAGTTCCGACGGTGGCAGCGAGGCCAGTTCCCAGTGTCGAATAGCTCGATCCAGTTTGGCGGACTGCGTCAGCCATGCTTGCTGCTCGGCGTTATTCAACGCCATTAACTGATATTCAGCCAAGAACCGGTTGATGCGCAAATAGGGAAATCCGGCAGGGAACGGGGTGAGGAGGGTCTGGTGCCGTGCTCAGCTACCGCTTGATCGGCAGCCGCATACAGTGCCAAGCAACGACTGAGCCGAGCGTCCTGAGGCCGACTCGCCGGGTTTGTCGCACACGCAGCCAGCGCCAGAATGATCAGTAAAAGCAACAGGCGGTTCATCAAAACTCAATCTCACATCTTCACCGCGTGCGCGCCGTTCAATCTCGCCAGGCGCTTGTCGAAAGTATGTAGTTCCAACCCTTCGCGTTGCGCTTGGGCGAGAATAATACCGTCGGCGAACCCGGCATTACCGGCCCGATACAAATCCAACGCCTTGGATACGATGGATTCGTCCTGAAGTACAAAGGCGCTGTTAGTATGTAAATGCGTCAATGCCGTTGCAATCGTTGATCTGTCCAAGCCGTTAAGCGCTTTCCAGCACCCAGACGCATTCCACCAATACCAGCACGGGAATATATACTTCACCGATGCGGCTGGCCAGATTGCGGGCTAGCCTGACCTGTTCCGCTTGACCCGGATCATCAATCAAGATACGGATCAACACATCGGTATCACGGTGATCATCGCCCCGCCTGCTCTTGGATTGCTCGATCCATATCGTCGCGGCTGACGGATAACTCCGCCTTAACTAGACCAAAAGCCGCTTCGATGCGATCCTCGCTGCGCACCAGCGTAATCCGACCGTCCTCTACAACAAACGCCACCTGGTCTCCCGATTTTAGATTGAGTAAACGACGAACTTCAACGGGGATGGTGACTTGCCCTTTAGCTGTAAGGGTTGAGGTTTGCATAATGCGATACCTCCAAAAGTATTACTTATTGATTTAGCGTAATACACTTGCATCCGGTGCGCTAGTCATTTCAAGGCTTAGGTAATGATAACCAATCTCGCGGGTGCAAAAATTGTTGGTACAAGCGAGCCTCAGCACTGTCCGGTTCGGGCTGCCAGTTGTAACGCCAGTTGACGGCAGGCGGTAAGGACATCAGGATAGATTCGGTGCGTCCTCCGGATTGCAGGCCGA
>JAAUQA010000345.1 GCA_012032855.1 Candidatus Competibacteraceae bacterium | reverse complement strand
CCAAGTGGATCGTGAGGTAAACCCCGATGCGGGCTGATTTAGAGATTATCAGCCGCTGGATTCAACCCGGCTCAGAGGTATTGGATTTGGGTTGCGGGGACGGGGTTCTGCTGGCCAACTTGCGTGAGAGTCGGCAGATCAGCGGCTATGGCGTGGAAATTGATGAGGCGAAAATCGCTAATTGTATCGGTGCCGGGGTGAATGTGATCCATATGGATCTGGAAGCGGGTTTATCAGACTTTACTGATCAAGCCTTCGATTATGTCATCATGACCCAAACGCTGCAGGCCGTGCAACATACCGAACGGTTACTGGATGAAATGCTGCGGGTCGGCCGTGAGGGTATTGTTACTTTTCCGAATTTCGGCCATTGGCGCTGTCGGTTCCAACTGGCTTTAGGTGGTCATATGCCGGTTGTAAAAGTGCTGCCCCATGCTTGGTATAACACCCCAAATGTCCATCTATTTACTATCCACGATTTTGAAAGACTCTGTCATCGTAAAGGCATTAAAATACTGCAACGTGCGGTTGTAGATCACTATCATCGCGCCAGTTTAGGGATGCGTTTACTGCCCAATTTGCTGGGAGAGCTCGCGCTCTATCGTTTAGGACGCCCGGTAACTAAAGGAACTGATGGAACTTAACAACTATTCACCGGATAGACGGCCGCAGATTTACCCCACGCTGACCGGGTTGTCCGTCGTGTCGTCTAGGAATTGGTTTGATGTTTGAATCGCGTTTCGTGCAACGCCTGATCCTCAGCATCGTGGTAATCCAGGTCATGGTCGGCTTGGCCCTGATTGGCTACCCGGCGTGGGTATCCCATACCGGTCAAGATGCGCTGTGGCAACGCTCCGCCCACGAACAAAGCGCCCTGCTTGCAAAAGCGCTAACCCCCCAGTTAGTTGTTGGAGTTTCTGCGAATCAATTGTTGGATACCCTGGAGTTACTTAAAAATGATCCCAATCTCCGTTATGCCGTGGTCTTCAACATTCAGCGTGAATTACTGGCGTCGCTCGGCGAGCCGCCACTGGCCAGTCAGGACTTCGTTGCCGATTCCGCTGTCCGCCAAGCGTTGACCGATGGTGTGCTCACCATTGCGCAACCTTTACTCGCAGGACAACGGATAGTGGGGATGGTACAGACTGGCTACTCCAGCAATCACAAACGAGATCTATTGATTCTCGCGTTCCAGAGCTTGGCTATTGTCCTGGGTGGAGTCATCCTAAGCGTATTGGCCTTGTTAACCTTCAGCCGCTCCGCCCGGCGCAGTTTGGCCCAGTTACGCAACGGGATCACCGAACTCACTCAAGAACACTGGGAACGCCGCCTGATACCCGACGGCGTGTTGGGCAACGTCAGCGAGGAATTTAATCGGCTTGCAGTCCGTTTACAGAAAAACCAACGCGAAACCACCACGCAATATGAGCAGTTACTCCAGGAATGGCGCCGGCTGAACACATTACTGTCCGGCACCAGCGCCATTGTCTGGGAAGTGGATGCGAGCAACGGTCGGTTTCGTTACGTCAGCACCCATGCAGAACGTCTGTTGGGCTACCCGACCGCACAGTGGTTAGAGCCGGATTTCTGCCAACGCCATGTACACCCCAACGATCTGGATTGGGTACAGAGCTTTCTGACCCACCCTGCCATTGCCACCACCAACACCACGTTGGATTTTCGAATTTTCAATAGTCATGAGGAATGCCGTTGGTTGCGCATGATCGGCGCTTTAACGATGACAGGTAATGAGGCGGAAGACAAAGATCAGTCGCTGGCCGGTTTTTTATTGGATGTTACCCAGGAAAAACTCAGTGAACAGCGTATCACCTATCTGGCCAACCATGACCCGCTAACCGGACTGATCAATCGCCATCGTTTCCAAGAACGACTAGAAGAGCAAATCGCCTACAACCGTCGTTACGACACCAACGGCGTCCTGCTGTTTATGGATCTGGATCAGTTCAAATACATCAACGATACCTACGGTCATCACACTGGTGACGAGTATCTGAGGCAAATTGCCGGCCATTTGCGTAAATTTATCCGGGATTCGGATATCGTCGGGCGACTCGGAGGCGACGAGTTCGGCATTATTCTGCCCAATACCGACCACGTTCAGGCGAAACAATTCACCGAGCGTTTGCTGAAAACGCTGAACGCACAGGAATTTATGCACGAAGATCGGCTCACCTCCTTTGGCGCCAGTATCGGAGTCGTGCTGTTTCCACAGCATGGCGATCAGGCCAGCGAGCTACTGGCCAAAGCGGATACCGCCATGTATACGGCCAAAGATCAAGGCCGCAACACCTACGCAATATTCGAGGAAGGCAGTCGCAGCACTTACCTACAGGACAAGGTACATTGGGAAGATCGTATTCGTCGCGCATTGAAAGACAATGGCTTTCAGCTCTACTTCCAACCGATCGTAGATCTGCGTAGCGGCCAAATCGAGCATTACGAAAGCCTGCTGCGGATGATTGGCGAGGACGGAAAGATCATTGCGCCAGGGGCATTCATCGGCATCGCCGAACGGTTCGGCATGATTCGTGATATTGATCAATGGGTAGTCGCATCGGCGCTTCGCACTCAAGGCGAGAGTATGCGCAACGGTACTCCGGTTTCATTAACTATCAATCTTTCCGGACGCCATTTCGGCAATCCGCAAATCTTAGAAATTATTCAGGAAAGCACTCAGCGGCATGGCGCTAACCCCAACAGCATTGTCTTCGAAGTGACAGAAACCGCCGCAGTGGAGAACTTCACTGACGCGTGTCATTTTATCCAAGCCCTGCGGGATAAAGGCTACCGAATCGCTTTGGATGATTTCGGCAGCGGATTCTCTTCTTTCGATTATCTGAAAAACATCCCCGTTGACTATATCAAGATTGACGGTAGTTTTGTCCGTAACCTCGCATCGCAGCCGGGTAGACCGTATCTTCGTCAACGCCATCGCTGATTTGGCCAGGGGTCTTAATGTGGCGGCAGTAGCCGAGTTTGTGGAAAATCTGGAAACGGTAGAAATTCTGCGCGAATTGGGCGTGCCTTTGGGTCAAGGCTATTTCTTTGCTAAGCCCAATCCGCACTTTCAGGATAGTGACCGCATCATTATACCAGCACATAATGACTACAGCTCTGACCTGGATGCGGCGCCCAAATCTGTCGCCTCGCCAAAACAGTCTTAGTGGGACGATAGTGTCGGATCGGTTTCTATTGCAAGTTGCCGACTTGGAAAAACTCACCACGACTGAGGCTATCACTTTACAGAATCAGCTTCGAGATAAGGTGGTTGTTGAAGATCGTCTTGATTCGATCTATCGGGTAGCGGGTCTGGATGTCGGCTTCATCGACCAGGGCAAGATTACCCGGGCAGCCATAGCGGTGCTGAGTTATCCTGGGTTGCAACTCTTGGAAACCACACTGGCGCAGCGCCCAACCGGTTTCCCGTATATTCCGGGGCTACTGTCATTTCGCGAATTGCCGGCGTTGCTCGACGCTTTAACTCAGTTAAACTATCTACCGGATTTATTGCTCTGTGATGGACAAGGCATTGCTCATCCGCGCCGCTTGGGTATCGCCAGTCATTTGGGGCTAGTAACCGATATTCCCGCTATCGGTGTTGCTAAAACCAGGCTTTACGGTACCCATGGTCCGGTTCCCGAACAACGCGGGCAATGGACAAGCTTGCAGGACAATCAGGAATCAATCGGCGCGGTGTTGCGTACCCGTTCCGGCGTCAAACCGCTGTATATTTCTCCCGGTCACCGAATCAGCGTGACAACGGCAGTCGATTATGTGCTCGGCTGTTGCACCCGGTTTCGGTTGCCCGAAACGACCCGTCACGCGCATCGTTTGGCTTCCACTTCGTTCTAAATGTTATTCCAAGGCAAAGCTTCAATGGAAAATAGTGTTGTATTTGTGTCGTTCGTTATTGTTCGTTTTAATCCTTATTGGATGGGCGTCCCCCAACAGCGCTGCACCGTGGCCGTGCTGGCCAATGGCCTACCGACGAAGCCCGGCCTTGAACCCGGAGCGCTCTCGCGCGCGATCGCCGCAGAGTTCCTGGCAGAGGAGATGCGCAGCGCTCCCCACCCCGAGGAGGACAAGGGCATCGATCCTGCTGGCTTCGCCGCACTGGCCGGCAGGTACGACTACAAGAGCGGCGTGCTGACCGTGACCGTGGAGGGAGAGTGTCTGTTCGCGCAGATCACGGGCCAGCCCAAACATCCGTTGTTCGCCAAATCGAACAGCATCTTCTTCTGGAAGGTCACGGATGCCCAGATCGAGTTCCTTCGAGACGAGCAGGGTGCCGTGATTGCGGTGCAGCACTCACAAGGCGGCAACAGTTTCCGCGCGCCCGCCTTCCCGACGATGAGCCGACGCTTAGCGATGAAGCGCTCGACGCCATCCTTGGTCGCTACAGCTACGGCCCCGGCGCCGTCCTCACCGTCACTCGCGAGGGCAAGAGCGTGTTCGCCCAACTCACCGGGCAGCCCAAGTTCCCGATCTTTCCGCGTTCCGAGACCGAGTTCGAATGGCGCGTTATCCAGGCGAGCGTGACGTTCGTCAAGAACACCGCTGGCCAGGTCACGCAGGCCGTCCACTCGCAAGGAGGGCTCGACCTTCGGGGGCGCCGC
>JAAUQA010000344.1 GCA_012032855.1 Candidatus Competibacteraceae bacterium | reverse complement strand
ATCCCCGCTGAGTATTCATGATATTCAATGGCTGGTACCAGGAAAACCGAGTTGCCGCCACGCTTCGTAAACAGCGATGGCAACGGTATTGGATAAGTTTAAGCTGCGTTGAGTAGACAGCATTGGAATACGCAAGCGCTGCGCTTCGGGAATGGCCGTCAATACCTGGGGGGGCAAGCCGCGAGTTTCCGGGCCGAACAGCAGCGCATCGCCACTGCGGTATTCGACTTCATCATAGCAGCGACACCCTTTGGTGGTGAAGGCGAATAAGCGGGCCGGTTGCTGTCGATTGAGAAATTCGTCCAGACCGGCATGCTCCTGCACCTGCGCCCATTCATGGTAATCCAAGCCGGCACGCCGCAAACGCCGATCATCCAACACAAAACCCAACGGGTGGATTAAATGCAATTGCACGCCGGTATTGGCACACAAACGGATGATATTGCCGGTATTGGGAGGGATTTCCGGCTCGAATAGCGCGACATGTAGCCAAGCGGGGTTGTTCAATAGCATCTCACATTGGTGGCGATGAACCCGGCTTTCACCAGCTCCATGAAGACCAGGACCAACGCAATAGAGTAATCAGATGAATCATCCGGAGTGCTTTGCAGTGGCATCTAATCATCTTGCTGAACGGATTTCGAAAGAATAAGCTTCGCCTTAGCTTTGCGCTATTGTCAACTGTTATGCGTCCTCCTTCGCAGTAAGCAGTTACGTACCCCTTGCGATTGCATGGATCTTGAATTTGCCTACAATCACCCCCACTTGCTGCGAATGTGATCACGGCAATGGTCACGTAAAGGTATAATGCGGCCCATTCCACGATAATTGAGGTAATCTTGTATGCCTATTTATGAATACCGCTGTGCAGACTGCGGCCATGAACTGGAAGCCATGCAGAAGATGAGCGAAGACCCGCTCACCGATTGCCCCGCTTGCAGTAAGCCAACCTTGAAGAAAAAAATCTCTGCGGTAGGGTTTCGTCTCAAAGGTGGTGGTTGGTATGAAACGGATTTCAAAACAGGTGATAAAAAGAAGAATTTGGCCAATAAGGACGAATCACCTTCATCCTCTAAAGACAATAAGGACAGCGGTAAATCGGAAAGCGCTAAGAAAACCGAAAGTGCTGCTAAGAGCGATACCAAACCGGCTAAAGCAGCGACATCAGCAACCACCTAACCGCTTCGATAGCCCATCACAACCGGTTAGTAATACTGCCGGTTGCTTATCTGGTTTTAGCCGATAGAACGAACTGATCCCGTCGGTAGCGGGGTAGTCCGTTCCGTTGCGGCTCAAGCAAGGACATCCCGCTTTGCAAGGAGTGATTGCTTATCCCCAAGAGTGCATCTAGCCTAACCGTTTCCATCGTCACCTATCGGCCGGACAGGGCAGCGCTTAGAGATACACTAAGGTATCTTGATCAAGCCATCGACTATGCCAAGCGTCGCGGGGTCTTAGATGCCGTGAGCTTGTTTCTCATCGACAATACGCCTGGCGCGCAGGGTCAAACCGTAATAAATAACGCATTGACAGAGTCCTGTAGCAGTGCAGAACACGTGGACATAGTCTGCGGGCACGGCAATATCGGTTATGGTGCCGGACACAATTTGGCCATTACCCGTACCGACACCCAATTTCATCTAATACTCAACCCCGATGTATGGCTGGAGAACGCCTCCCTATACGAGGCGCTCAAATTCATGGCAGCTTACCCGGAAGTCGGTTTACTCGCGCCTATGGTTGTGGATCAGCAGGGTGCACGGCAGTTTCTGTGTAAGCGGTATCCCTCGGTACTCGATTTGTTATTGCGGGGTTTTGCTCCTGGTTTACTCAGACGTTTATTTCGAAGGCGCTTGGACTATTACGAAATGCGTGATCAGATCGGCGACGTTGTCATTTGGAACGTACCACTGATCAGCGGATGTTTTATGTTATTTAGGCATCCGCTATTAGTGGGTATACAAGGATTCGACGCCAAGTTTTTTCTCTATTTCGAAGATTATGACATTAGCCTACGGACGGCTAAACACGCCCGTATCGCCTATGTACCCGCCGTCCGTATCGTCCATTTCGGTGGCCAGGCCGCCCGTAAAGGTTGGCGTCATATCGGCCTTTTCTTGAGATCGGCAGTCACTTTTTTTAACCGATACGGTTGGAAATGGTTCTGACCAGCTCCCCACAGCAAACAATCATAAACTTTTTTACCGGACGCTCGGTATTGGTTACCGGCGCTACCGGCTTTATCGGAAGCTATTTAGTGCGCGCTCTGATGAAGAATAGAGCGCGAGTCAGGATTTTTGTGCGGTCGAACTCAGCGCAACCCGATACCGAGTTAGACGTGCATGTCGGCGATCTTGAAAACAGCGCCAGCCTGTTGCCAGCTTGTCGTTCTATCGATACGGTGTTCCACGTTGCCGGTTTCGCCCATGCCGATAATACGCCGCAGACAGCCGATCATCATTGGCGGATCAATGCAGAGGGCAGCCGACGCTTACTGGAATGCGCTGTTGAAGCGGGCGTGAAACGGTTTGTCTTTT
This sequence comes from Candidatus Competibacteraceae bacterium, assembly GCA_012032855.1. The sequence continues at coordinate 2,102 of JAAUQA010000344.1, read as the reverse complement.
TGAGTAGCGTACTCGCTGCAGGTCCGGGCGGACCCCGCTGCATTGATGAAGAATGGCCTTTACTTCCTCTGACACCCTACGGCAAAGCGAAACGGGCTGCCGAACAGTGGGTACTGGATGCCGGCGAGCGACACGCGCTGCATGTAGTGAATTTGCGACCGGCCCTGGTTTATGGCCGGGGAGTTAAAGGCAATTTGCAACGTTTGCTCAGCATCGCGCAACGTGATGAGTTCCCAGCCTTGCCGGAGGGCGGTAAACGTTCGTTGATACACGTCGATGACGTGGTCCGCGCCGCACTATTGGTTGCTGCCCATCCGGCTGCTAATCGGCAAACCTATATTTTGACCGATGGGCACAGCTATTCCAGCCGGGCTATTCTCAATCAGACCCGCCTAGCGTTGGGAAAGCCACCTCCGGTTTGGCAAATACCAGAACTGGTGCTCAGCTTTTTTGCCCAGTTGGGAGATTGCATGACGGGGGTAAAGATTGGGACAATGCGATTCAACAGCGAAACGCTGGATAAACTATTGGGCTGGAGTTGGTACTGTTCCGATAAAATTCACCGAGAATTAGGATTTCAACCGGCGCGCACATTGCCTGAAGCACTACCTGAGATGCTGGACATGTCGCCGAACCGTTATTGAAATTTGAGAATCCCAATTGAGACGAGGGTGCAGTTGAATACGGAATCCGCCGTTTTGAGTTCGAATGATGATGGTTCGCGCCTTACCTTCGTTATCCCGCTAATTCTGTTGATCAGCGCTCTGTTAGTGATCCTCCTGTACCTGTTTTATTATTCGCTGGGCGATCACTTTGCGGAACGTACCGCACTGATTGTGCAAGGGAATGCACTAAATGTGTCGGCAGGGCAGGGTGGTGCCGTCGATGATAGCCTGGAAATCCTGCAGGTTTCTTCGCAAGGCGTTGCTTTTGCCGGCATCACGGGGATAACGCTGTCCGCCGATACTTATTCACTGCTTGAGTGGAGCGTGGATGGCTTCCAAACCGGAGTCGATATCCACTTCATTTGGGCCACCCAGGCCAATCCGGCTAACATGCAGAAAATCCTGTTAAAGCCCGGTAATGGAAACAACTTGTTGGATTTGAATGAGGAACAATCCTGGCGGGGCACGATTGCTGGAATGGGTATTATGGTTTCGGGGCGGTTATCCAACCCGGTGGTCGTGCATCGACTTGAGTTACAACAGTCGAACAAGCCTGGACCCTTAGCTTTGTTAAAACGGTTCTGGAACGATTGGACTTTTCTTGAGCCCTGGAGCCAACGTTCCATCAATTTTATCGAGGGTATGCCGCGTAAAGCGTTATTGACGCCCGTGCCCGCGATTGCTTTGTGGGTTGGCGTTTGCTTCGTGATCTATTTCGGCTTGTTTGTTACCCGTCGCGTTCCCCTGACTGGCTTGCCATTTACCCTATTCGTGCTAGCCGGTTGGCTAATGCTCGACGCTCGCTGGCAATGGAATCTATGGCATCAGTTAGAATCCACTAAAATACAATTTAGCGATAAAACGCCCGAAGAAAAGCGGCTAGCCGGAGAAGATGGTGGTTTATTTCAGTTCATCCTGGACATAAAAAAAACGGCTACCGACAGAACCAACCCGCCTCTTTGTCATCAGCGCCGATCCAAATGGCGACACCCGATACTTGCGGAGTCGGGCGCGTTTTCACTTGCTTCCGCATAATGTGTTTTCACTCCTTTCAGCCTTGCCGGAACACGCTCGGCCAGGTGATTACTTGCTGATTTTCCCTCCCCTGCAGGATCTCCAATACGATCGGGGTAACCAATTACTAAACGATAAGCGAACCAGTATCCCGGCGGAATTCGTGCACCAAACATCGTCAGGCGCTCTGTTCCGTGTACCGGAGCAGCAGCCATGATCTCGCTGGTTCTCGCTATTATCTTGCCTTGGGCGGTAGGAGTGATTTGGTTACGCAAAGGTGGGGTGTCGCACTGGCCGTTGTTATTGGCTTATGGGTATTTGCTGGGTATTTTGTTTACCACGCTGCTGCTGCGCGTCGTGGACAGCCTGGGGTTAACCCTGAACTTTCCCTTATGCGCACTATTATTATCGGCATTACTAGTT
>JAAUQA010000343.1 GCA_012032855.1 Candidatus Competibacteraceae bacterium | reverse complement strand
GCGGAGTTGCCGATGTTGGCGTTGATCTTCACGAGGAAGTTGCGACCGATGATCATCGGTTCGAGTTCCGGGTGATTGATATTGGCGGGAATGATGGCCCGACCGCGCGCCACTTCATCACGCACAAACTCCGGGGTGATCCGCTCCGGAATGGCGCTGCCGAAACTCATGCCGGGATGCTGACGACGCAACAGCTTGTCTTGCTGAGCCTCTAAACGTTGATTTTCCCGCAATGCGATGTATTCCATTTCCGCGGTAATGATGCCGCGCCGGGCGTAGTGCATTTGCGTGACATTGGCAGCGCTCACAGCCCGACGGGGTTGTCTGTCGGGGGTCATGCGCAAGGACGCCAGTTTGGGGTCGTTGGCGCGCAGTTGACCGTAGCGGGAACTGAGGTTTTGTAAAACCTCGGTGTCGCCACGGGATTCGATCCAGCGGGTTCGTACATCCGGCAAGCCTTGCAACAGGTCTATTGCGGCATCCGGATCGGTATAGGGGCCGGATGTATCGTAGACGGTGATCGGCGGGTTGATTTCGTTACCGAATTGGGTCGGCGTCGGGGTCTGTTCGATTTCCCGCATCGGCACCCGGATGTCGGGATGGCTCCCCTGCACGTAAATTTTACGGGATTTGGGATAAGGACGGGTTACGTGGGTGCCGAGTTCGGTGGTGGCCTGGACGATGATGTCGGAGACTGCGCTCATGGGGATTCATCCTCACAATTCGGTGATGGTGGAACAGGATGAAACGGGAGCGTAATCGCCGGCTTCCCTGCGCTGGTATTACCCAGATCAGGTTCTAAGGGTATTTCTCAGCCCCTATTGACAGGAGCACCCCCGCTTCAGCTGATGATGATTGAAGCATAGATTAACCCGTTTGCAAACTCCCATCATGTATTGGATAAACCGGCTAACGTCTGCTCAATCAATTGCTCAAGCTTGTCCCGTAGTTGATGAGCCTGCTTGCGAGAGCCGCCGGTGCCGGGAATCACCGCAGTAATATGCGGTTCCCGATCAAGCCAGAAACGCCCGCTCACGGTGGCAATTTCAGGCGCAGCGGCCAACCAGACGATGGTGTCGGCGCCTTGTTCCGGCGTTCGCAATAATAATGTTTTGGTTAGCTTGTAGAATCCGGGCAGTGAGCTGGATACCCCCGGCGTATCAGCCCATCCGGGGTTCATCGCGTGAACCACCACATTGGTGTACTCCAGCTGGTTGGCCCACAGCTCGGTCAGTATCACCAAAGCGCGCTTGGTGCGCGCGTAGGCCATGCTGCCGTTATAGGGTTCACGTTCGTACTGCAAATCATCTAACTGGATTCCAGTCGTATACATCCCTCCCGAAGACACATTGATAATGCGGGCCGGTGCTGATTTTCGTAACAGCGGGATCAGCCGGTTGGTCAATAAAAATGGCGCCAGCAGATTCGTTGCCAGGGTGGTTTCAATACCTTCAGCGCTGACCGTCCGCTCGTTCAGTAATACGCCGGCATTGTTGATCAGGATATGAATGGCTTGTTCGCGAGCGAGCAGACGCTTCGCCAAATCGTCGACTTCACCTATTAGGCTTAGATCGGCTATCTCCACCGAGATCTGTTCGTTACCAGTAGCCGCGATAATGTCCTGTTGGACCTGGGCAGTTTTTCCGCATCGCTGCCCGACCAGAATCAGCTGTGCTCCCAGTGTTGCAAGGCGTTCAGCAGCGGCTCGCCCTAATCCGGAAGTAACCCCGGTAATAACGGCGGTGCGCTGGTGCAAGGAGACGGGCAACGGCTGCCAGGAGCGCTTGTGCCAGGCGTATCCCAAACGGGTAAAACCGAGCATACCCGGCACAATCAATCGATCCATCACATTGTTAACCAAACTATAGGATGGCGGCGGCGGTTGTTCGGTCAGCGCCTTTTGCAAGCCGGTAACAGCTTGTTTGCCGATTCGGTTCAGAGTCCCGTTTAGGAAAGATTCAGTGAATCCCGCCCAACCCTTAAGGGTGATGTCCGCCGTATAGTCAATTCGGGTACCTGTTTCGGTTGCAGCAAAGCGGATCGTATCAATGGCCTGGATCGACCCGCCCTCACCTTCCAGCACCACACAATCAGGCGGATCGTAGGTGGTGATGACATAGTCCATCAGGGTGCTGCTTAAACCGAATTTTACCGTCAGTTGGAATCGCGTGCCCACGCCGATAGCGCCGGGGCTGAGTTTGATTGATTCGGTAATCCCGGGGTCCCATTCCGCGATATGACTGAAATTGCTGGTGTAGCTGAATGCTTCGGCGATTGGGCGGGGGACTTCGATGGTTTCTTGCAGGCGAATCATGAGTTTTATTGGGTTTTCCGGGTTGAGCGACACACTCTAGGAATAAAAATGAATAAAGTGCCAACGAAGCGCCGAGTTGGCTAACCTCGACACGAGACCTTTGACCGCAAATCTAATAAAATTCGCACTGTCAACGAGTCAATTGTGGCTGTCGGGTGAGATCTGAATATTTTTCAGGGTGTGCTTGCGCATTCGCCAATCCGGCATGAGCTGTGCCAGCAAGCGATAAAACCCAGGACCATGATTTCTGTGCAGCAAGTGGCAGAGTTCATGGGTGACCACATAATCAAGGCATTCCAAGGGAGTGTGAATCAGGTCTAGATTAAGGCTCATGCGATTCTTGACCGACATGCTGCCCCAACGGGTTTTCATACGCTGAATTCGCAGCGACGGGCGTGCGAGTCCCAACCGTCGAAATGGTGAAAAGCAGCGTTCTAAGCTCTCGGCAAACTGTACGAGAGCTTGCTGTTGATACCACACTTCCAGTAATTGACGAGTTCGTGCAGATGTTGCGGTAGCGACGCACTCCACTAGCAACTCCTGATCGTTTAGTGTCACTCGGTCTCGTGCACCTTGACGGACCCGCAGTCGGTAATGACGCCCTAAATAGAGATGTAGCTCACCACTGAGATAACGGAGCTGAGGAACCTTTGGCTGCCGGCGAAAATTGTGCCGGTGTTTGATAATCCAAGCCGCTTGTTTTCGCAGCCACTCGGCGATTTTGTCCGTTGACGTACCGAGCGGTGCTCTGATCGCGACCCGTTCATCCGCATGCACGGAAACTTGCAAGGTTTTACGTCGAGTAAAGACGATTTCGAAGCGAATGGACTCGTTCCCATACTCCAGTGAGCCTTTGGAGCCACTGATGCGAACGAGTGATTGAAGTGGTGTTGGTTGAGACATGGATTATTGGTTTAGCGCCTCACACAGACTAGGCAACCCCCGGTATTGGCACAAATCCAGGCAATGCGTTAATGCGCCCGATCCAGGCTTTGATGTTGGGATAATCAGCCAAAGACACGCCGCCTTCGGGCACCAAGGCCACGTAAGGAAAGCAAGGCCAATAGACGGACTTTATAACAGTTGCCGGACACCTCCAGATCGTACAGCTTCATGACCCGCCTCTTCGTTTTGCATGGCTTATCCCTATAATAATCAGTTAAACTTCGTAGCGCGAATGGCCCAATGCCCGAAAGCGGGAAATACCCCTTCTATCATTTACTCTACAGTTAAGGCGGTAGACACCCACCAAATGCTGTCTCAGGAACGACTAAGAACAATTATTTGGGAAATCAGCCAAAGAGACCCAGTAACCCCCGCTCAGGATTTCATTGTCCTCAACATGGTTCACCCTCGTCTTGGCCATGCGTACTGGCACGTTCGCCGGGAATCGGTGGATGACTTGGCAGCAACCGCAGCATTTCAACAGTCTGAGCGGGTTTTACGGATTTATGACGTCACTGACGCGGATAGCTGCAGTGACAATACGCCTTTTTTTGATCTTGACATTCAACAGTGGGTCGGCAATTACTATTTCGGTGTTGATCGCACGGCTCGTCATTATCTTGCTGAAGTCGGCTTGCGTAGCCCGGATGGCCTTTTTAAGGCATTGGTGAGATCCGCGCCTACGTTTTTTGACCGAGACCAGCCGGTTGATCGTTCTCTAGTGAATCCCTTGCTCGTGGAAGGGAACAGCGTCGTTGGCCGCAGCTTTTTTGATTATTTCGGTACCCATCTGACTGAGCAAGGGTCCGGTTCAATTCAGTAACAAACAAGTGTTGCCGGTAGTAACGCTATTACGGCACTACACGATACTTGCTATGAAATGGTATTAAGCGCTCCCAGAGACTCTATTATGCCTAAAGGCTATCTCGCTTTTATTTTGCACGCTCATTTACCTTATGTCCGTCATCCGGAGCACGTCCGTTTTTTAGAAGAGCGGTGGTTATTTGAAGCAATAACTGAAAGCTATATTCCGCTGATTCAAGTATTCGATCGCTTGCTCAATGAGCACATCCCTTGTCGGCTAACGTTGTCGGTCTCGCCTAGCTTATTAGCTATGTTGGAAGATGCGTTGTTAATGGAGCGCTATGAGGCACACCTGAATCAGTTAATTGAGCTCAGCGTAAGAGAGCTGGCCAGAACCCAGTCCGAACCCCGGTCTCATGATCTTGCGGAGTTTTATCATGGTTTTTTCGTGGCTGGGTTGGACAACTTCGTTAATCGCTGCCGGCGTCGTTTGGCGACTGCGTTTCGGCAGTTTCATGAGCAGGGCGTCATTAACCTGATCACCACCACCGCGACGCACGGTTTTATTGCCGCTATTGGTCGGGACAAACCAAAACA